>JAYTDP010000073.1:0-5659 GCA_043735865.1 Bdellovibrionales bacterium | reverse complement strand
TGACGATAAGAGACTCGAGCGCCCGCCGCTCCAAGATGTTTATTTCGATAAAAAATCTGCGAGCGTTCTTGAGATCGTTGCGACAGGAGAACATTCTTGTTTGCTCGGCGGACCTGCCGGCAGCGGTAAATCCACATGGGCCATGCAGCTTCACAGTATTTTAAGAAATTTACGGGTCGATGAGCAGAAAGAAGTGCGAAGAATTGCCCAAATTACAGGTCGTGAAGTGGAGTGGCGGCCGTTTGTAGCTCCACATCATTCGATACCGGGTCTGTCGCTCATTGGCGGGGGGCATCCGCCTTTCCCCGGTGAAATAACCCGCGCACACAAGGGGGTGCTTTTTCTAGACGAATTTCTCGAGCTCTCACCGATGGCCAAAGAATGTCTTCGCGAGCCGATTGAATCGGGCGAAATCACGGTCTCTCGGCGCGGAGTTGTACAGAAATTTCCGGCCGAATTTCTTTTAGTCGCGGCGACAAATCTTTGCATTTGCGGCGAATGGACCCCTGAGGCGACGAATCGCAATTGCACGCGAACTCTCTATGGCTGCAAAGGGTACATTTTAAAACTAAGTGGGCCACTTCTCGATCGTTTCGACACCTTAGTTTTAACAACCGATTGGAAACACGAAAAGACCAAATCAATTCACGAGATCTACGAAAATGTGCAAAGGGCGCAAAAGTTCGCATTTGAAAGTCGCGGGCAAATTAAAATGAATGCGAGGCTGTCGAAGGATGAAATTAATCTGACGATTGATCCGGTCGTGCGTGAACTGTTTAAACCTGAAAGCACTTCGATGAGGAGAGAGAAGGCGCAGTTTCGGGTTGCGCGCACAATTGCTGATTTGGCGGGGAGCGAGAGGATAATGCGCGCTCATCTGCGCGAGGCCTCGCTCATTACCGGCAAAAACTTCGCGTCGATCAAAGAGGCCTTGCTTTAATCGACTTTGTAAATGGTGACGCCGTTGACGCCGTCATCAATTAAGTAATAGGCCGCATCTGAAGTCACGCCCAAGAGTGCGGGCGCGACTCCGCCAGCATCATTAGGATTAATGTTTTCGAGCATTGTCGGGGCTACCGCATATTTATTTGTCGACCACAATTCGCTTCCGTTCGTGCCGTTATTGGCGACAAAAACCAAATTATTACCGACGACTGCAAAGTCATTGTGATTCGCGACGCCGTTTCCGTTGCCCGAGTAGATGTCTTTAAGAATCTGCGTGCCTTCGATTGCACGATTAGTCGCCCAAAGTTCCGATCCAAGAATATTCGCTGCCGAATTCCAATTCAAGACGAAGAACACATAGTCGCCCAAGTTTGCGTATAAAGAATGAAACGACGGGGTGTCGGCATTCAAAATTCCGCCACGTAATCGGACGGTGCCGCTGACCGAGCCGTCAGACTTATAAATTGCGTTGGTCACCATATTGTCTTCTGATCCTGTGAAGAGGATTTGACTGTTGACCGCATGAATATTCGCGATATCTGAGGCGTTCGCGAACGACGTGAGTTTGGTTGCATCGGTAAATGGCGAAGCTGAAACCCAAAGTTCTGAGTCGTTAGCGGCACTTGGTCCATCGACTGCCTTGAAGAAGACTTTGTCGCCCGAAACGGTCAAGAGGGTCGGGTTCGAACTCTGTGCTCCCGCGGTATCTTGGTAAATGTTACGGACCATCGTTGTTGTTGCCAAAGTTCCATTGGTTTTCCATAGCTCGCGGCCGTTCGTCCCGTCGTTCGCCGTAAAAAATAAAGTCGTATCGTTGTAAATGGCAGTGCCTAGTATCGGGAGAGAAGAAGCACCCACATTGATTTCTTTTAAGAGAGTGGCAGCTGTCGCAACCGCGTCGGTGCTGGCGCTGTAATAAAGCTCATAATTCGTTCCGGCCACTGGAGCACCGCGAATAATGGCGGTCGTTCCGAGCGCAACAATCGATGGAACAGAAGCTGCGTCGAGAATAATATCGGTGCTACCGGCGGCTTCTGGTTTTTTCGCAGCTGCGCCCGTTCCGCTATGTGCGAAAAGGGTTGGCACACCAGTCACATCAGCTGCGAAATAAAGTTTCGCACCGACTGCGGTTAGGAAGCGAAGGTTGGGTGCTGCGTCGGCTCCGGTCAGAGTGATCTGTGTGGCACTCGTGTAGGGCGAATCGGAATAGTAAAGTCCGCGAACTGCGGCCGCATCGAGCGCCGTAAAGTATAAGCGAGTTCCCACTAGAGTTAAGTTTGATGGATTTGAATGGGCAAACCCGGGATTAACGTCGGCAACTTTGGCGGTTGACGCCGCAGTTCCCGTGGTTGTCCAGAGTTCGCAACCATATTGGCCGTCATTTGCGACGAAGAAGAGGCGAGTTGTTAAGCTCACTGGAGTATATGCGGTTCCGCACAGGTAATTGTCGTTTTGATCCGGACTAAAATTCGTCGTCACGATCGCTTGAGCGCCAGCAACTGAAGCGTAAAGGCCGACTGGAGTCGTTTCTCCATGGAAGAATAACGTGTTTGAGAGGATTCGCATTTTTGACAGATTAAGGGCTCCGGTGCCGCCGATAAATACCGTAGTGGAAGCGCCAGCTGTTCCAGAGTGCGAATAGATTTTTGAATCGGTCGCGTGATTTCCGATAATGTACATTTTAAGCGAGCCGGCGAGAAATTCGACATTATTGGTAAATTGCACAGCTCCACTCGAAAAGATGGTGCCGGTTGCTGCAGATGCACCCGTCGTTGATTTAAAAACCCTTTTGTCATTTTCATTCGCATCAGAATCGGCAACTTGAAAATAGAGATGGTTTCCGATGGTAACCGCGGCCCGTGCCACTGCATTAGTGCCCATCGCTAAGACAAGAGTTGCGTCAGTGGCAGCTGCTCCGGTGTGCGAATACACATTTTGATTGGTCGCATGATTTCCGTGCATGTACATGACCGACGTTCCAGGAACAAAAGTGACGTCAGCTGAAAAAGACGAATTGGTATCAGCCTCGACTTCATTAGCAGCGGCGCCAGCGATTGATTTGAAAACCTTTTCGTCATTTTCATTGCTGTCAGTATCTTCGACTTGAAAATAGAGATCGTCACCCGTGAGCCCAGAACTTGAAACAGATGCGTTTGTACCGAGCGTTTTTACCAAGGTCGCGTCAACTGTCGCGGCGGAAGCGCTTGCGTGAGAGTAGACAAGTTTATTCGTCGGATGATTTCCGTAAAGATACATATGAGCCGAGCCGGCAGTGAATACGACGTCATCGGTGAAAGAGGCCGCCGTGTCAGTGTGAAGTTCGGCTGCTGCTACACCGGCAACCGATTTAAAAACTTTATTGTCGTTTTGATTTCCATCGGTGTCGTTCACTTGAAAGTAATAGTTGTCTAAGATGACTTCGCTGGATCCGACGGCCGCGTTCGCGCCCATCGCCAGGACAGTGGTGGCAGGTGCAGCGATTCCACTGTGCGAGTACACAACTTTATCGGTAGCGTGATTCCCGTGAAAATACATTGTCGTCGAAGCTGGTACAAACGTAACTGCCGCGCTAAAAGAAGCAGCGGTTGTTGTAAGTTCGGTATAGGTGTAGCCGATCGACGTGCGATAAACTTTGAAATTATCGAGCTGATAATAAAGTGCGCTACCAATAGCCTTTGATGACAAAACCGATCTGCCGTCGTCGAGTTGGTGAGTCATCGCCGAAGTCACGCCGGTTGTTCTCCAGATTTGAGTGCCGTTCACAATAAAGTGAAAGGCGGTCGGAGACTGGCTGGTTCGTTGATCTGCGATGAGCGAAGTGATCGTGTTTGCAAGCCCCATATCTAAAACCAAGGTTGAACCACCGAGAGTGCTTGTCTTCCAAAGTTGATGACCATTGTTTGCGACGAAGTAAAGTGAGCCGTTAAAATTGACCCAGTTCGAGTGAACCGCCTGCGGTACGCCGGTATTAATGTCTTTTAAGAGTCCGTGGTCGACGGCCAAATTTGCGCTGACGGTTGTCACCGATTCTAATCCGGAAGAGCACCCGAACTGAAATGCAGACAAAGCCAAAATTCCCAAGAGACACGACAATACAAAACGCTTATTCATGTTGAATTCTCCAAGCGTGACTTGATCGTCAGGTCTTTGTACTAACTTAAAATTGGGGCAAATTGACTGTGCGTTAGGCGGAAAGGCGAGTCTGGAAGGTCGAGTCTAGCTAGCCCTTGTTGCACTCAGGGTCTTTGCAGAACATCGGGTTCTCTTTTTCTTTGCAGTCTTTGATGACTCGTTCTTTTGCTTCGTCTTGTGAGCCGCCCGTTGCTTTGTACTCATTGGTAAACGGGCTCAGTGTGCAAGTCCAACCAGTCATGCTCGCGGCGGGAGTCTTTTCGTCCTTCTTTTTCGCGTCGGCTAATTGCGCAGCAAAAGTCGCTGCTAAAAAAGCAATGATGAGAATGAATCGAATTTTCATGTAACCCTCTTCGGGCGTAATGCCACGGTTATTCTTAAAAAGCAAAACCCCAGCTTGTGGCCGGGGTTTTGTTAAAGGCTTTTATTGACTGAAGATTAAGACTTATCTCCACCTAAACCAGTTCGTGATTTTTCGAGGTCACGAGCACGCTCGTCACGGATGCCGAGCGTTTTGTTAACCAATCTGCCCATTGGGCTGAGAGTTTTCAAAAGAACGTCGCGATGTTTCGAGCCGAAAATGATTCGGACCGGGACATTGATGATCGCGTTCGCAGCGATAATTGGAAGATTGATGATCTTCACGCCGGCGCGTTTCCAATGGAGAGTTATCACATCATACATTGCATCGATCGGAGCCGAAACTACCGTCGTACCTTCATCAGCTAAGATGAGGACTGATCGGCTAACCACATCGACGAGAGCGAAGCGAAGAACAGTCTCGCCGGCTTTCGTTACGTGGTAGGCGAGAACAAAAAATGCTCCCACTGGGTTTTCGAGACGACCAGTAGCATCGGCGCTAGCATTCATGACTCGCGAAAAGCCGGTGAAAGCTTCGCTAAGACCATCGGCTGCCGCCATGATGAGAAGGTTTGATCCGTTAGCTGCAGTCGCAACTGCGAGAACGATTGTTCGCCCACCGTATTGCACAACGCAACCGCCGTCTTTAAACGGATTGAGCAAATCTTGAGCTACGCATCGTAGAGAGTCGCCAGTGCTGTGGTATTGGCTCGCGATTGCCGATGCAGCTTCGCCACCAACGTCTCCGACTAGCATCACTGCTTCCCCCGTCGGACCCGTTACCATTTGTGTAGAACCGCTTAAGATTTCCGAGTTTGTTTGGCTCGAAATGTCTTTGATATCTTGCCCGAACGCGTTTGCGTCTTGTTCAAAGGTTTGTCCCCCTGATTTTACTTTGTCGCCAATGTCTTTAGCGAATGATCCAGTGGCTGCAAATGAAAGCGCTGCCAATGTGATGATTAAACGTGTTTTCACGTTATCCCTCCTTATTATGTGTTCCAGTCCCCACGGATACCCGAATGGTAAAAATGCATGGCCTGAAACGAATGTACTTTTGATGTTTGCAGCAGGCGTGCCGAGAGGCTTTACGCTTTATAAACGATCTGAGTTTTTAATTTCGATCTGACGGGTTTTAGTGGGAATTTTTCGTGGGAAGGGTGGGTAGATTTTTTTAAAGGCGCAAATCTAACTAGGTTCGCGATTGCTTATGGGAGGGATTAGC
>JAYTDP010000072.1:0-9254 GCA_043735865.1 Bdellovibrionales bacterium | reverse complement strand
ATGGATGGCCGTGCGATGACTGTGACCGAAGCGAAACCACAAGCTCCACGCGAAAATCGCGGCGGTGGTTTCGGTGGTGGCGGCGGCGGTGGCGGTCGTTACTAGTATTTAAATTATCCAGCTGGATAGTAAAAAAACCAATCCGTGAGGGTTGGTTTTTTTTCGTTAGCGCTTCTTCGGCTTCTTTTTCTTCCTCTTAGGAGTTATACGCGCTTCTTCCTCTGCCAACATCGAAGCAATATCGAGTTCTTCGACTTCATTCTCGGTCAGTTCGGGTTCTTCAATATTAACTTCGAGCACATTGATTTTCGTAGCGATGAATTTTTCGATGAGTTCTAATTTCTCCGCCTCTTCGGGAGCGACAAATGAAATCGCCGAGCCCTTCGCAAAGCCACGACCCGTGCGGCCGATGCGATGCACGTAGTTTTCTGGGTCGTCGGGGAGGTCATAGTTAAAAACATGGCTAATGCCCGGCAAATCGATTCCGCGCGCTGAGAGATCGGTCGCAACCAGCATTACATTTTTTGTATTTCGAAAATAAAGCAAATTATCGTCACGCTGATCTTGGCTGAGGCCACCATGCAAAGCCACGGCTTCAATTTTTTCTTTTTTCAAATGTGCAATAACCCGTTCGGCGCGAACTTGTGTTCTGACGAAAACAATCAGCTTAGATTCGGGGTTGTGACGGACAAAGTTGACAAGCAAGTGGCGTTTGTCGTCCATACCAACATTGATGACGAAATGAGTGACGTTCTTCGAGACAAACTCTTCGGGGGACACTTGGATTCGGAGAGCGTCCGAGCTGATCAGATCGTAAGCGGTTTTTTTAATTTCTTTATTGATGGTGGCCGAGAAGAACAGTGTCTGATGTTTTCGCGGCAAAAGTTTTTTTATTTTTTCGATTTCACCGATGAAGCCCATGTCCATCATTCGGTCAGCTTCGTCGAGGACGAGCGTGCGCACGCGGCTGATGTCTAAGTCTCCGTGCTTGATAAGCGTAAACATGCGACCGGGAGTTGCAATAACAATATCGACTCCTCCCGCGATCTGCTCGACCTGTGGATTTTCGTCGACGCCGCCGTAAAGCGAGTAATTCGTGGCGAGCGTACTCTTACTTAATTTCGAAAACACTTGGCCGATTTGCTGCGCGAGTTCTCGAGTCGGGACCATAACAAGGCATTTTACGCCGTCCTTAGGCTTCTCAAGTTGCTGCATATGAATGTTAGCGATAATGGGAACGGCGAAGGCTGCCGTCTTGCCAGTGCCGGTCTGTGCGATAGCTAATACGTCTTCGCCCTTTGAAATTGCCGCAAAGGTTTTGAACTGAATGTCAGTAGTACGGAAGTAACCATTCTCGATGAGGTTGTCTTTAAGCTCTTGGGGGATGTTAAACTTATCGAATTTCATGGGTTTGTATAGCGTAGTTATCCGGTTGTGCAACCAGTTAGTTGAGAAGCTTGCGTCGGTATTGCCGAATTGTTAAAAATTGCCTGTGAAAAATTCCGAAGGCTCAAAGCCTATCCATTATATTGTCAGCGACTTGCATCTTATGGATCGGAACGAAAAGTTTCTTTTTAACGTCGAAAAAGAAGCGGCATTCCAATCTCTTGCACAGACCATTCTCGAAGAAAAAGCGTACCTAGTTTTAAACGGTGATATATTCGATTTCACAGGGATGACCCCTTGCCAAAAAGGTATAACTGAATTTTTCAACGATACGGTCCCCGTAGGAAAACAAATCCCCGAACTGATCAAACAGAACTCTAAAATTCGCACCACGCGCGAACTACTCGAAGATATCCAGAAAGTATTCCCAATATTTTTTAAAGCATTGTCCGATTTGGCTGAAGAAAAACGGATTATTTACATTCCGGGCAACCATGACTGTAATTTCATAGCGCCCGATTCGCAAAAAGATTTAGCCGACTTACTCGGCGTCACACACGATAAAATTTTGTGGAGTCACCAGTACCACATCGGCGAAAACTTAGTCGTGACCCACGGCAATCAGTACGATCCGCCGAATGTAACGGACAAAGGCTGCCGAAATCCCGGTTTAATATTTACCTCCGCTTTATATACGGCCGTTTTGCCCGCGCTGCAGATGTTAGGAACCGACCCTAACATCATTTCCGCGATTCCCGCTGTCAGGCCCGAAGAAAATGTGATCAAAGATCTACAACATTTGCTGTCGGAAGAAGAATTACAAAAAATCCTTCTGGCGTTAACTCGATTGTTGATTAGAAATGGTTTTTTTAAGGGAGTGCGGGCTATTCCCGGGTGGTTTCTGACTCGCGAAATACCATTACTCTCGGACATGTTTCGACGAAAGGTCACCACCAGTCGCATTCTCACGCTGCTCCCGAAAGACGAAAAGCTAATGGCCGACGCCCGCAATGGTGCAAAAAAATTATTTGAACAATTGAGGAGAGAAAATAAAATCGGCGACAAAACCATCATCGTGTTGGGTCACACTCACGAAAGGGACCAAGCCGATAATTATATAAATTTAGGCACTTGGCTCGACCACCTTCGGGGATTAGATCCTGAAGAAATAGCGGCTCCAGAAATATCGCTGCCCGTACTCAAGTCATGCGGATTAAGTCACAATGACTTTATCGAATTCAAAAACTTCAATCGATTGACCGATTTTCATCAGTGCCCGGATATGTAATGCACTTTTGTATGGAAAATTTTAAGACTTCGACCATCTCTCGCCCAGTCGATGTATATCGCGCGCAAACTCGTTGTGCGCTTTTAAAAATGAATTTGAAGTTAAAAAGCCAATGGCATGCTGCCCAAACAAATGTGTCTGCCTTGATGGCGTCACCGACACCAGTTGCTTCGATCGGATCAATGGCTTCGCCACTTGCGTTGGCATGATCCCTATTCCCATGCCCAGCATAGTGAGGGTCTTGATAGTTTCGAAATTATAAACTTGGTGTAAGGACTTCGATTTTAATATTTTTGAAAGATTGTCTTCGGTGGTTTTACCTTTTGCATCGGTGGCCTTTGGATGAATTATATAGGGAAGTGTCGCGACTTGGTCTGCAACTTTAGGATCTGCATAAAATGAGTAATGATCTTCGAACAGCAAAAAGAACTCGCTTTTTTCTCGAAACGCTTGAAGGTTAGCCCCGATCGCAATTTCAATATCGCCTTTAGCAATCATTTCGGCGAGACGCGGGCTATTGTCGACGATGAGTTCGACTTCCACACTTGGGTAAACAGCTTTGATATAAGCTGCCAGGTCTGGGAAAAAGTAGATGGCAATACTATCGTACATACCGATGGTAATTTTCTCGGGTATATCGCTGGCTTTTAGTGATCTTAAATTTGTCTCAAGTGAAGTCGCGTCGGCTAAAATCTTTTGTGTAGTCTTGAGTACCAGCTGTCCTTCTTTTGTCAGAACTAGACCTTCGTTACTTCGTGTGAAGAGTTTAATGTCGAGAACGGTTTCCAAGTTCGCGATGCTTTTCGATAACCCGGCTTGAGAAATGCCCATAGCCTGCGATCCTTCGTTGATAGATCGATAGTTCGTCAGCTTTGCAAAGTGTCTCAGCTTTTCTAAATGTTCGATTAAGCTCATATAACCTCCGGCTATACCTATATAACTCTTATAGCTTTGGCGGTCGATCTGTTTCGTCTTACTTTAAATTAGTACGTAATGATGCGTACACATAAAGGGGTAAGTATGAAAACGAATAGGGCAATGATCGTCGCGATAGCTGGCGGTCTTTTAATTACGACCGGAGCTTTAGCTGCACCGGCGCGCTATGAACTGACAATAACAAATGGTTCACAAATGCCGGTATCACCAGCTGTCGTATACGTTAAAGCAGGTGGAGAATCTGCTGCGGCACTTGGTAGCACGCCAACGACTGGTTTTATCCAGCTTTGCCAAACGGGGAACACGGCACCACGTTCTATTGAATTAAAAGCGTTAACTGGGGTGGATTCGACTGAGTTGACGATGGGTCTGTTGCAGCCTGGTGAGAGCAAAAAAGTCGTTCTTAATGTTTCGAGTCCTGCGTCTCAGAGCATTCACGTGGAGGCGATGTACGGAAAAACAAAGGACACCTGCGTTGTCGGATCAATCAATAGCCATAGTCTCGTTGCACTTCAGCAGCATGTGACCTCTGAAGTTGTGAGCCGCGATTCAGCGATTCAAACGGGCGCATTTCAAAACCCCATTTTGCCAGCAATGAGTGCACCGGGCGATGAGCTTTGCCCTGATGCAAATGATGCGATTTCTTGCGTGCGCGAATTAGCATTGGCAACCGCCGGTATGGCAAAAACTCGCTTCTTCGCCAGTTACTCACCGAGTTTAGTTTCGGCTCTCGAAACTCGTTTCGGTGCCGCAGATGTTCAAACACTTTTATTTTCAGACTCCGGCGCAGTTCAGCTGAAGTTAAAATTGAAACACTAAGGGGGAATTATGAAAATATATTTACAAAATTTTATGGCCGGAGCTCTGTTAGTTACAGGTCTCTTCGTCACTCAAGTTGCCCATGCTCAAGTCAATCGTAACATTGCAAAATACAACCTCAATGAAAATCAGCCTGCTTTGAAAGGGTACGATCCGGTTTCGTACTTTGCCGAAGGCGGTGGCGTGCCTCAGAAAGGAGAAGTCTGCTTTCGGGTGGATCATCTTGGTGTCACTTATTTATTTGCGAGCCAAGAGCATGCGGATCTATTTCAAAAAAACCCAGAAAAATATGAGCCGACTTACGGTGGATGGTGCGCATATGCAATGGCACGCGATAGTCGAGTCGACATCGATCCATTGCAGTTCACTATTAGTGGTAACCGCGCTCATTTCTTCGTCAGCGGTCGCGCAAAACGCTCGTTTGATTTAGATATTGCCGGCGAAGAACTCTTAGCCGATGGTTTTTGGAAAGCATTTTCGGGCGAAGAGCCACGAAAATGAGGCGACTTGCTTTGATAAGCGCATTTCTATTTCTTTCAGCTTGCGGTAATTATCGCAGGCTGAAAGGGGGGAGTGAGAAATTAGAATCCTCGGAAATCGAAAAACTTTCGAGTGACTTTGATTCGGTACGCGCGAGCGTGTTTGCTCCGCGCTGTATTGTTTGTCACCAGCAGTACGCCAACTTCGAAGGAGTGAAGCGGGAGTTGTCATCGATTCAAAAGGCCGTCGCCACAGATCGAATGCCAAAGTCCGGTGGCCCCTTAAGCCAGTCACAAAAAGATATTCTAGCCTCGTGGATCGCCAAGGGAGCTCCGAATGCTTCGAGGGGTGGAGGCGATCCGCAAGTTCCGCAATTAATGCCAAACTGGGCCTCGATCTCTTCAGAAATTATTATTCCGAAATGTGTTGTTTGCCACAATCCGAGCGGCCAAGCGAAGTTTCTAGATTTGAGCACACGCCAATCCATCTTTGCTCAACGTAATAAGGTTTATGCAGCAGGTTCGAAGCTGATCGATTTTGACCAGCCGGAGAAGAGCTACATAATACAACTTGTGACTGACCCAATCGATCCGATGCCGCCGCCTCCGCCATTTTCGAACATCTCTCGACTGACGCAGGAGCAAGTTTCTGTTTTGACTGAGTGGATTGCGCTGGGGTTGCCTTAAAAAACGGGGCCACCCTCAATCATGGGGTTGCGGTCAGGTGGCGTGCTTTTCTCCGAATGCCAAGTAGTGATAAAGTGGCGTTGGCATAAATATCCTGCCGACGAGTTGGGCAACGACTGCAGCAATCATGAAGGCGACCATTCCAATCAACGCACAAATTTTTATATTTACAAATTGAAGCAGGCTAGCCGTTGCGTATCCAATGCCCGCGTCAATCGATAACGTCGGAGAGAAAATGCCGCCAGCCATGCCGGAAAAGTAGGAAAAGATGGTGCTAATAAACTTTTCTGTCGCGAATAAAAACGGAAGCTGTTCTTGGTTGCCATCCATGAACTGTTTGACCACTTCATAACCTGAGCCTGAGCTTGCGCCGTTCGAATAAAGAGCAAGTAGGGAGCAAATCGTCCCGCAAATGAAAGCTTTTATAGCCCAGTGTTTGAACTCAAACTTAAAAGTTTTGTGCGCCAACGTTCACGCGAAGAGTCCGCCGAACAATCCACAAATTGCTCCAATCAATATAACTTCTGGAATGATGTAAAGACCGTTTTTTAAAATGGCGGGATGGCCGAAGTACAAGTAATCGCCGACGAAGGCTTGTGTAGTAATACCTGCAAGTGGAGTATTGAATGCGGCCGCAACTCCTGCGGCTCCGCCTGCGATTAGATATGACTGGGGGTCAATATGAAACGATTTGCTTTTCATTTTATGACCTACCCAAGAAAATATCGACGCTGATATTTGTACAGTTGGACCCTCTCTTCCAATGGAGGCGCCAGCAATAAAACCAACGAGACTAGAGACAACTTTGACCACGGCTGTTTTTAACGAAACCAGTGAATCACTTTCTGAAGTGACCTCATTTTTTTTTGCGTAAGAAATGGCTGTAAGCACCTGTGGAATTCCACTGCCTTTTGCTTGGGGACTAAACTTCACAACAAGATACGTGGCCAATACGAATAAAAATGGAGTGGCCGCTGTCGCTATATAGGGACGGACACTAAAGAACGCCGAATACGTTTTAAAGATTTCATTGATTATGCGAGCATAGAGTACGGCAATTGCGCCCACTGCAGCAGCAGCAAGCCAAAAAGTCGCTTGAATGAATGTTTGCTGGTGAATTTTGTTTCGCATACTTAGTTGTCATCCTCTTCGAGCATCATCGACGGCGTCTCTTCTGCCATACCTGATTTCAATATCATGGCCTGTAAACCAGTTACCAAACCTGATCTTTCGGAGACCGTAAGTTGTTCAAGACCGCTCATGAGGCGCTCTTGAAAAGAAGGAGGGCTTTTACTTAATAGATACTCGCCCTGCGCACTAATCTTGAGTTTCACAGAGCGAGAATCAATCTCAGATACCATTCGCTCTATCAGATTTCGATGAACTAGTTTTGACACTACGACAGAGACAGAGCTTTGATGAGTTAAGGTGGCTGTCGCCAACTCGTTGATTGAGAGTGGGTCTTTGCTCGCCGCTAATTTCTGAAGCACGAAGATCTGGGCTGTGCTCAGGCCTAATGATTTTTCTGTCGATTTCGAGGATAGCCTAAGGGTCCGGACAATCCGTCGGATTGAATCCAAAACAATTTGGGAGTCGCTCTCAATTTTCTTTTGTGAAATCTTTGACATACCAGATATATGGGATACCATATATCTGGAAGTGTTCAATAAGTAGTTAGGGGTCCTGCACCTTTTTTGGGCAGGAGTTTTTAAGTGGTAGGGTCGCCACTTCAAGCGAATGGTGATCTATGCTTAAAGCACCCAGGGCCCTTCTTGAACGTTTCATCAAAACCGAGGCATCTTCGGGAATCATTCTCGGCATCTGCACGATTATTGCGTTGGTGATTGCGAATAGTTCAATCTCAGAAGCTTACTTTCATTTCCTTCACTCAAAGTTCATCGACTTGTCGATTCAGCAATGGGTGAACGACGGCCTAATGGCAATATTCTTTTTTCTTATTGGACTAGAAATTAAGCGTGAGCTCATAATCGGAGAGCTTCGCGACCTGCGAGAAGCAGCTTTGCCAATTTCAGCTGCCCTTGGCGGCATGATTGTTCCAGCGCTTATTTATCTCTTTGCAAATTCGAACTCTTCTTCGGGCGCGGGCTGGGCTATTCCGACGGCGACTGACATCGCATTTGCGCTTGCGGTTCTTACTCTATTGGGCAAACGCGTACCGCTTTCACTAAAAGTATTTTTGCTAACACTCGCAATCGTAGACGACCTGGGTGCCGTGACGATCATTGCGACTTTCTACACCGAGACTATAAAAGGATTTGGTGTATTGATCGCAGGCCTTGGCATTGGTGTAATATTTGTGGCACGTCAGTTTCAAATAAAATCAATTTACTTCTATTCTTTGGTGGGGGCCGTCGTTTGGCTAGGAGTCTTATATTCAGGCATTCATGCCACAATCGCAGGTGTAATACTTGGCCTAATGACACCCTATCGTTTCTCAGTCGAGAGGAATTCTGAAGACACTTATTCGCCTGTCGATAATCTGATAAGTTATCTCCACTCGTGGGTGAGCTTTGGCATCATGCCTATCTTTGCAATTTCAAATGCTGGCATCGCGTTCACTACGATCAATTTTTCTCGCCTATTTGCTGATCCGGTATTTCGTGGTGTTGGTCTTGGACTATTACTAGGTAAACCCATTGGTATTACTCTAGCTTCATTGCTTGCTGTTCGACTTGGATTTGCTCGTTTGCCTACTAATATCAAGTGGAGAGATCTAATTGGTGTTTCTTTACTCGGTGGAGTCGGATTTACAATGGCCATATTTATTTCGAACTTGGCACTTGGACCACACGAAGCCGAAGTTGCGAAACTATCAGTTCTATTGGCGTCGGGGTTTTCTGCTCTAATTGGATTTGCATTATTGGCAACATCATTAAAGCATGGCCAAAAGGACATCCATTAATGGTCATGATCCGGTGGAGTCATTATTTCTGGCACAACTCTTGAAATGAGTATGTGCATGGGAACTTTTGACACCAATTAGATGATCCGGGGGGATTCATGAAACGAGCCTTACTTTGTTTAGCGATGTTTTTTTCGGTTTGCGCGACTGCTTCGAGCGGCGTCCAGGTAAATGAAAATGCGCTTTTATTACGAGATGCATTAAAAGATCAAAAATTAATGCAGCAAGAGCGTCAGCGAGAAAAAGCGCTGAAGAGTTTAAATACGATCTTGAAATTTCAATCTGTCACTCTTCAGACTTGCCAAGAAAAATGCGAGGCCGTGTGTAATAACGGCGGCGGAGGCGGGGCGGGTAGCTCAAGCTGTTGGCAAAAGTGTACCAATGAAGGCTATGGCAGTTCGACTTGCTCAACTCGTTGCGGAACATCGACAAGTGCCGGTTCAGCCGCGTGCTGGGATAAATGTACGGCTGAAGGGTATGGGAGCTCGACCTGTTCATCTCGATGCGGAACATCGACAAGTGGCGGCTCTGAATCATGCTGGGACAAATGTACAAATGAAGGTTATGGCAGCTCGACGTGCGCAACACGTTGTGGAGTCGACACGTCAGGCGGCAGCTCTGCTTGTTGGAATAAGTGCACCGCTGAAGGTTACGGCAGTTCGACTTGCTCTTCGCGTTGTGGGACGAATTGAGTTGGGAAATTTCGGGTTGGAGTGGGCGACTTCGCTCACTCTGG
>JAYTDP010000071.1:0-5630 GCA_043735865.1 Bdellovibrionales bacterium | reverse complement strand
CCGATGCATGTCGAGTCGAAGTAGCCTTCCACTCCTGTAATCTGGCCTGCGAAAAATAATTCGCTGTCTTTTTTGCTGGCGAGGTAAGGCGTCAACTTTTTCGGAGTGTGCAGATACATATTGCGGTGGATGCTGCCAAGTTTGAGAAATTCCGCCTGCTCGAGACCGGGGATCATCCGGAAAATTCTTTGCTGCTCGGGGTATGCCATTTTTGTTTGGAAGCCGACCATGTTGTACGCGGTCGCTTCTTTGTTTTCTTGTCGCAGTTGCACGACGGCGAACGGGCGGCGACCGGTGCGCGGATCTTCGAGACCTTTTGACGACATCGGGCCGAAGCGGGGAGTGAGAACTCCACGCTCCACAATTTCTTCAATCGGCATGCAGCCTTCGAAGTATGGCGTGTTTTTTTCAAAATCTTTTGGTTCGACTTTTCTGGCAGCTTTGATGGCTTCCATGAAGGCGAAGTACTGATCTTTTTCCATCGGGCAGCAGATGTAGTCGCCAGGCCCTTTACCGAAGCGGTCGGCCTTCCAGCAGATGTCCATGTTGATCGTGTCGGCGTCGATGACGGGTGCGATCGCGTCGAAAAAATACAGAAATGCGTTTTTGCCGGCGGCATTAATTTGTTCGTCCGAAAACACTGCGTCTTGATCGTCGCGCAAGTGATCGTAAATTGATTTTGCTAAATCAGGATCGGTGAGTGGGCCTGTTGCAATGACGGCGGGTCGTGGGACTTCATCGAGAGACTTGATAACTTCATTTCGCACTTCAATATTCGGGTGAGTTCTAAGTGCGGTGGTGACTGATGATGCGAATCGTTCGCGATCAACTCCCAACGCCATACCTGCAGGGATCGCATTTTCTTGTGCGGCTTTGTAGATGAGCGAATTTAATTTTGCGGCTTCCCATTTCAATTGGCCAGGCGCCGAATAATCTGTTTGGCTACCGAAAGAGTTCGAGCACACAAGTTCAGCGAGTTTATCGGTGCGGTGAGCGGGAGTATTGTTTTCGACCACGGCGTCGCGGCTACGACGCTGCTCGATCAGCACCACTTTGTGGCCGCGCTCCGCCAATTGCCATGCGCACTCGCTGCCAGCGAGCCCTCCGCCCACGACATGGATTGTTTTAGAATTTGCGTCGGTCTTGGACTTCATATACGTTTTGCCCATGTCGGAAGATGATAAAAAGCGACCCATTCGGAACAGTCAACTCACAGCGTCGGCTGATGTTCTACAAGCGCTTTTGCAGAACCGCAAGGGGCCGTTGACCGAACAGTTCGTGCGTTGGCGCGTGTGGAATGCGTGGCCCGATGTTGTCGGCCCCGAGATCGCAAAAAATACTCTGCCCGTTGGTTATCTTAAAGGGACTCTCTATATTTGGGTGAAAAGTGGACCACGATTACAGGAGCTTTTGTTCCTTTTAAATGATCTTAAAGACCGCATAAATAAATTTGCAGGGAGCAATTGGGTGAAGTCGATTCGTCTGACTCTTGACCGCAAAAGTGTTCCACAACTCGCCGATGCCTCGCAGGAAATGCGTGATTTCGTGGCGAAGCAAGCACCGACACAACCGAAAAAAGATGAGTGATTTCATGGTAACGCACGGCAACTTCGGCGCCGAAGTCGCAGTGCGGCGCAAAAGTTGAGGGCGGGACTTACCGAATGGATTTCCATTTTGGACGCTAGCGTTTGGCGCGCTCACTTGAGCGGATCGAATCGCGGATGAGTGGTTTCAAGTAACTATTTCGCGGGCTTTCGCCGAGAAATCCCATGAGCCGTTCGTGAAGGCTTGAGTCGTTAACGAGTGCGCCTAAAGTTCCTTCGCCACGGTCGATTTTCGACAAAATGCTGCTGAGATGTGCGAGCGAGCTTTTAAGCTCCGGATCGCCGGTGAGTTTATCGAGATTTTTCGTGGTACTAACCATTCCCTCGAGAAGGCGAGACATACGCTGATTGTCGTTCATTTCACGCAAAAGTGTATGGAGCTCTTTGATCAGGTCGACGGCCGATCCGCCCACTTCACTCGACTTCGCGGACAAAATATCGAGAAGGTCAGGTTTCGGTTTTGAAGTGAGTGTGGCGCCTTCGGTAATTGCTTCTCCACCCATCGCCGGATCGACATAAATATATTTATCGCCAAGAGCACCTTGGGTTCGAACTTCCAAGTTCGATTCGTTTGTAATTCGGCCCAAATATTTTTCGGCAATTGTAATTTCGGCAACGATGACGTCGCGATTCTCGGCGATTTTCAAATTTGTCACGTTGCCGATCTCGAGTCCGGCCATCGAAATCACCGAACCGACCGCCAAACCTTGAGCATGCGGAAATTCAACATAAAATTTCGCCGTCTTGCGGAAGAGAAGTTTATCGCCGCCCAAAATGAAAATTGAAGAGCACAACACTGCAATTCCGATTGCGACGAAGGCGCCGAGCCGAAAATTGCGGCCGAGACTACCTTTGGATGATGCCATTAACGGTTCTCCTTAAAATTTTTGTGTCCGTGGCCAGGGCGCGAGCCAGAAAGAGCATTTTCGATATCGCCGGAGATAAATTCGGCGATGGGACCGACCATTTCTTCATTTTCAAGTTCTTCAACGGTTCGTTCGGCGACGATTTTACCGCCGCGTAAAAGAACGATTCGATCGCAAACCGCCATCGCCGTGGGCATGTCGTGAGTCACAAGAATTCCAGTTACGCCCTTTTTCTTTAGTTTCAAAATCAACTGCTGAATCATTTTTGTATTGGCAGGATCGAGACCAGCCGTCGGTTCATCATAAAGAATGACGTCGGGGCTGATGATGATACCGCGAGCGAGCCCGACACGCTTTTGCATGCCGCCCGAAATTTCTGACGGCAAAAGCTGCGTTGTGTGTCCCAACCCAAAATCATCGAGCTGATCTTGAACTTTGTCGGCAATTTCATCTTCAGTCAGCTTCGTATGTTCTCGTAAGGGATACGCCAAATTGTCGAACACCGTCATCGAATCGAAAAGTGCGCCACCTTGAAAGATGTACGCGATACGTTTGCGAATTCCGATAAGTTGGGTTTCATTTAATGAAGCAACGTCAATGCCGTCGAAAATAACTTTTCCGCTGTCGGGCTTTTCGAGTCCGATAAGACTTCGCAAAAATACTGATTTGCCGACTCCCGAACCACCCACGAGTCCGACGCATTCACCTTTGTTAATGTGAAAAGTGACTCCGTCATGGACGACTTTGCCATCGAATGATTTTCTAAAATTTTCAACCGAGATGTACGCGGCCGACTTTTTACTCATAAGAGCACCAAGAACAACTTGGTTAAAAAGAAATCACCGATCAATATTAATATGCAACTTGTGACAACGGAGCGAGTTGTTGCTTGCCCGACACCAATTGTTCCGCCCTTTGCATTCAGGCCGAAATAACATGCAGGGATGGCAATGAAGACCGCGAAGAAGGGCGCCTTTAGAAAGCCAGAAAAATAGTCAGACAACGTGAGCGTGGCCGAAAGCTTGCTGTAATAAAAATGTGGATCCAATCCAAGATCAGTGGCGCCAACTATCATACCTCCGACTATTCCCAGCGTATTCGCAAGCACCACCAAAATCGGTAAGCCGACGATGCAGGCGAGCACTCGCGGGATCACGATTTTCTTAATTGGAGAAGTACCAAGCGCACGAATTGCATCGATCTGTTGCGTGACAGTCATTGAGCCGATTTCGGAGGTGAAACCAGCGCCGATGCGAGCGGCCACCATCAAACTTGTAAAGACCGGGCCAAGTTCACGAACAATCGCGAGCGAAACAATTTTCGGTACGTACATTTTTCCGCCGAATTTTTCTAGACCGACGCCGAACTGTAAAGCCATGACCATACCAACACTGCCGGCAACGATAATAACGAGTGGAAGCGACTTCACTCCCACCTGGTAAAGCTGATCAATAAAGAGCCGAAAATAAACCGGGCGGCGGCCCATTTGCGACAAAGTTTGGCCCGTCAGTTGTGCCGTTCCGCCGAGAAATTCAAAGATGCCTATAATTGCATTCATGGTGATTTGAATCCATCGAGAAAGCGGTCGAAATCTTTATGATTCGAATCGAAATTGGCCTCGGTTGCGACATAACTCAAAATGTAAGTGCATCCATTTTTTTTAAAAACGACGAGATCAAATTTCGAGGAGACCCCGTCGACTTGCCCAGTGGCCGTCGAACGTAAAGATTCGCGGCCATTGAATTGAAACAATTGTTTTTCAATATTGGCTACGTTGTCGATCGAAGAAACGAGGCCGCGGTGAATATTTTCGAGACTCGGATCGGCAACGGTATTGCATTCGCTTAAATACGAAATTGAGTTTCCGTTCTTTTCGTTTTTCCACGCATGATCGACATGGACCGCATCGAATTTTTCGAATGGCTTCGCAGGTGCGACGAACTGAACGTCGTCTGCCTTTTTGCTCTGCGATCCGCCGCCACCGCCACCAATGCCAACGGACACGCAAGCGCTAAGTAGAATTAGGATTGAACATGCCGAAAAAATTTTTTCAAGTCGTCTCACGATGCTTCTCTTTCAGTCGAATGCTTTCACTAGAATAGGTAGATATATGAAAACTTATCGCGGCCTCAGAGTCCAGTCCAGAAGGCTTGGCATTCAAAATGCTTTAACAAGAAGTGTCTCCCCAGTTATGCATATGAGGTCTAGATGAAAAGTGCTCTCGTAAAAATCATATTCATGGTCTTCGGACTTGGTTTCCTGTCAATTGGGCCAGCGTTTGCTCAACAAGTATCGGGACAAATATCGAGAGTGGGCGATGCGACCCATTTGGAATTCAGCGGCAGGACCGAATGGAATTATGACGATCCCGTCAAAGATGGCGATAAATTGACGTTTGTTCTTCCGGCTTTTGATGAATTAACCGAGACTCGACTTCGCTCTTGGTCGTGCCCTTTCGTAAAAGAAGTTCAAATAAATAAAAGCGGTCCTGATGGAAAATATGCGGTGACGTTTGTCGTGAATGATAAGTCTGTGGAGTCTTTCGATTATCAAACTGATGAGCCGTCACACTTGGTCATCGATTTTTATAAACGCACGGCCGAAGATGGGCCGGCGCCAGTCGCACAAACAGCTGCGAGTGGCGACGCAAAGGCTGCAGGCGCGAAGTCATCAACAAAGTCTCAAGCGAACAATAGCGGCGGCCTCACGGGCAAAAAAGCTCGCACCGATTACACAAAGGCCGATGGAAGATCCCCGGCCAGCGATGAAATCCTCGTTGGGCCCGGCGTTGGCAACATGGTCGTGGCTGAAAAACCGGCCAATCAGTTTCCAACTATTGGAGTTTTCGACGGATCTGATCCAAATTACGATCGATTCAATTTGAAAGAATACGAAGTCAAAGAAGACGCCATCATCGCGAGCCAACAGAATATCTATATTAAGTTTCCAATGCTTAAGATGAAAACCGATCATTTCGCAGAAATGATGAAGACTACGCCGGCTTACGAGATCACGCCGAAAGAAGATCGTGAAAATAAGGAAGCTCGATTTATTATCGCGCTTCATTTGAAGCAACGAACGGGCTCGTTTTACGAAACTTACGAATATTTCATGAAGAAATATCCTGACAGCCCCTATGACGAAATCATGCGCAACATGA
>JAYTDP010000070.1:0-2178 GCA_043735865.1 Bdellovibrionales bacterium | reverse complement strand
ATGAATTGAAACAAAAAATTGATGACCTTGAAAGTAAATATGACTCTCAATTTCAAGCTATGTTTGAAGCCATCAAGCAGCTAATGAATTTGCCGGACTCAAAGAGTAAGCGAATGGGTATCCATAACGGCGAGACTGATGATTAATTTCAGTGATCACCTTTCCAGCCGAGAACCGGAAACGCACTAATAAATCAAAAAAGGCTTTCGCTCTTTCAGCCACTTCTTCTCATCTGCTGCCAACCATGCGTCGAAATCTTTGAACTTCGCCGCCGGATCATCGACAAACTCCCGAAGTTTTGAATTACCACTTAATATATCAATCGGCATTTTTACTGTTTCGTATTCGTATGGTGGCGGAAGCCAGATTTCATATTTCGGATAAAGCTGTCGCACAGCTTTCAATGCCGCGACCGTAATTCGGTAGGGCTTAAAATCTTTGTGCTTATAATCTTTTTGATCGATATGAATTTGCAAACCAGAACACAATTTTTTCGCGTGCTTTTGAAATGTCGGTTCAAAAAAACAAGGGCGAAGCTTCACGCCCTTTAAATATTTCGGAGGAAGAATTTTTTTCGTCGCCGCAACTAAAGCTTCACCGTCGATGTCAGGTCCCGCGATCAGCTCGAGAGGAATTGTAGAACCACGCCCCTCAGACAAGCGTGTTCCTTCAATTAAAACTGTCCCCGCGTACATACGTGCGGTCGTTAATCTAGGCATGTTGGGCGATGGATTGACCCACGACAAATCCCCGATCGGCCAGCCGAACTCCGGAGCTTTTTCAGGCTTGTAACCAGTCATCTTCACAACTTGGTAATCCAGATCAAGGCCCATCTTGTGTTGATACCAAAGCCCCGCTTCTCCCAATGTAAGTCCGTGTCGCATCGGGATTTCAGCTCCACCGACAAAACTATAGAAAGCGCTCTCGAGATAGTTTCCTTCGACAGGGCGTCCTGCCGGATTCGGCCGATCGAGCACCCACACCGATTTTCCGGCTTTGGCGCAATCTTCCATCACATAAAAAAGAGTCGTGAGGAAAGTATAAATACGGCAGCCCACATCTTGCAGATCGAATAGAATAACGTCGAAGTGCTCGAGCATCTTCGGCGTTGGACGCCGAACTTTGCCGTACAAACTAAAAATCGGTATCTGATGTTTTGGATCGAGAAAATCGTCGCTCTCGATCATGTTGTCTTGTTTGTCTCCGCGCATTCCATGTTGCGGGCCAAATGCGCAGGTCAAATTCACTTTCGATGCAAGCAAGTCAATCGAGTGAGTGAGTTCGTGATCGACCGAAGCCGGATGGGCAACCAGAGCAACACGTTTGCCTTTCAGTTTTTTCTGAAGCGACTTATTCTTTAAGAAATTTTCAAGTCCGAGTTGAATCATATTAAAAAATTGTAAAGAGGCCGCGCGCAGGACTCAAGCTCTATCTTCTCTTCCGGACTCAGGATAAAATTGCCGCCATGGACGCTCTACCTCCCCAATTTTATTTAAGGAAAACCGACCCGTCCGCGCATTCATTCGGCGATAAGAACACAAAGCGAATACAGTCGATGTATAAAGCCGGAGGGCATTCTTACGTCTATTTCATTTATGGAATGTATTTTTGCCTGAACGTCTCCACGCAAAAAGTCGGCAAGCCCGAGGCGGTTCTCATACGGGCAATTGAAACCCCAGGAGAAGACGACCTGAAACCTGGCGCCGGACCTGGCACTGGCCACTTCGCTTTTACGTGAAAGACAGCCCCTCCATTTCGAAAAAATAATGAAGATCGGCGCTCACTTAGACGCAAAATCGCGCCCTAAATAGAAAAAATACAGGCACTGGCCACCTTATATACGTTTAGTTCCGCGGCGATCCATTTCGGCCGTGGCACTCGGGTTGCTCTAAAAGGCGCTTTACGGAGGATCTATGAATACCCCATTCGGCCGCTTGGCATCGCCTGCGCTGTTTACAATGTTGTCTTTGATCGGGCTTTGCGCACAAGCCGAAGCACAGAAACCAAGTCTTATGCCGGCAATCCAAGGATACAAGGCGCCATCGGAACTGGCCTTACTCGAATGCGGACCTGTGCATTTCAAAGCCACACTCCACTGGACCGGCCAAGCGTCAAATGCTCTCGCCATCTTTGAAAACCCAGTTGCAAACGCAGTCTGCGGGAATACCGTTATCGACA
>JAYTDP010000069.1:0-4431 GCA_043735865.1 Bdellovibrionales bacterium | reverse complement strand
GCTTTCGGCAATTTTTTTGATTCATCTTTGTAATGACCCGAAATCATATTCACAATGTCGGCATTCCAAACCCAGTTTTCGAGCATTTGAGATGGAGCTTCAACAAAATCTCGCGCCGTCGATGATCCCGAGAGGCTTGCATATGGTGCACGAGTCAAAGTCTGGTGCATGATGTGCCCGAACTCGTGAAATAAAGTTTCGACTTCTTCATGAGTCAGTAAAGAAGGTTTGTCGGCAGTCGCTGGAGAGAAATTCGATACGATGGCCGATAAAGTCTGATTGAATCGTCCGTTCACTTTTCTTCCGCTGACTAATGTAAATGCGGCAGCGTGCCCGTACTTACCTGCGCGCGGGAAAAAATCCGCGTAAAAGTGACCAATTTGTTTTTTCGTTTTGGCATCGATGATTTCGTAGAGTTTGACGTCGGAAGACCAAACATCGGCGTTCGTCACTTCTTTAAATTCCACACCTAATAATGTCGAATAGACTTTAAACATTCCGGCAACAACTAAGTGAGCCGGAAAATATTCTCGAATGACTTCGGTGTCGACCGAATAATCGCGTTTTTTCATTTGGTTGCTGAAGTAAGCGATGTCCCACTGATTGAGTGTGGTGGCCGATGGATCTGTTTCTTGTTTCATAGCAAGTAACTTGGCGAATTCGTCAGTGTTGCGAGTGGCCAGTTTCGCTTTAAGCCCATTAAGAAAATCTTGAACGGTCTTTAAGGATTTCGCCATTCGATCCGAGGTTCGGTAATCGACCCACGTCGGATAGCCTAACAATGTTGCGACTTGAGCGCGAAGAGCGACGGTATCCTCAAGCAGAGTCGTGTTCTCGGTGCCGCCACGTTGAAAGTAAGCTTCCATAAGACGTTTGCGAGTATCTGGCGATTCGGCATTTTCCATAACGGCGACGTAATCTGTACTTTTTGTCGTGACGACATATTTGCCGCCCACCGATTTTTGAAGTCGCGCCAAGAAGGAAGGCGTAACGCCTTTCAGTTCGGTTTCGGTGAATTCGACTGTCGTTGTGTCATTATTGAGGTTAGCCGAAAATTTTGTTTCTTTGCTGCTGATTTCGCCCAAAAGTTTTTTAAGTTCAGCTAACTTATCATCAGAAAGCTTCATGCCGTTTTTTTCGAAGGCAAGTCGCGTTTCACTTAACAGTCGCGCTTCATTGGCGTTGCGCGCTTTGTTTGTTGAAATTGCAGCGTACAAGTCCCGACGAGTGAAAAGAGATACAAAGTATTGCCCGAGTGACTCCTCACACGAAGAACCTTCGCCGCGAAGTGCTTCGTCAGGCAAAACGTAGCCCATAAATGTAAGACCATTAACGTCGTCGTTAAGATCGGCAACGATCGTTTCGAAATTTAAAAGTGCGTTATCGATGGTCGAATTCGCCGGAGTCAGCTCACCGACTGCTTTCAATCGCTCATCTGCTTTATCAATGGCGGCTTTGCAAAGGGCCGTGATCTCTCCCGGCTTATAATCACTTCGAATTACATTCGTCGTGGGATTCGGTGCAGCGTACACGGCATGTGATAAAATGAGCGAAGCCAAAATGGCTCCGAAAAAAGTAGATAAGGTCTGTTTCATTGATTCCCCCAAGAATAAATTTGTATAGACTTCCTTTTAGCAAAGTCGGTGCCGGGTGCAATGGTGTCAGAACGTGTGCGTCAAAAAAATAAAGCCGACACTGGGCCGGCTTTATTTTTAATTCATGAATGAGTATCGAAAACTACTCTTCGTCTGAATCAGTTTTGTCCATATCTGTATCAGTGTCAGTTGAGCGCTGTGAAGATTTTTCGCCCATACCTTGTTGTGGTCTTTGCGAACCTGAAGTTTGTTGATTTTGCTGGCCTTGTTGACCGCTACGAGCTTGTTGTCCTTGCTGGTCCTGTTTACCTTGTTGTTGGCCTTGGCCAGATTGTGGATTTTGAGTTTTGTTCGTTGGCATAATTCCTCCTAGGAATGTTGAGTGTCTGGAGGAATGATTTTGCAATGCCTAGGCCATTCTTGAACTCAAAATAAAAGGAGTTTGAGATTAGGGATGGGTCTAAAGCGGCACGGCTAAAATAAAAATGCCTCTTTATAAATTGAAAAAAATTAAGCGGCGGGAGTTTTTCCGCGTACCAGATCTTCCATATTAATTTTACGCGCCGGAACACCGCCCCATGTTTCGCCATCGGGGACAATAGTTTTCGGCATAACAACTGAGTGAGGCAATATTTTTGCGTCTTTCCCGATGACTGCGCCGCCCATAATCGAAGCTTTTAATCCGATGGTGGCTCGGTCGCCAATAATAACTGGCGCCAAAATTAAGTAACCGCCTTGTCCATAATGCCCAACGATAGTAACGGACCCTCCGATAGTTACTTTCTCTCCCATTGTAATGAGAGAGGCGTCCGAAATGTATGTCGTATTGATCACGGTGCCTCGTCCAATCTTCATTCCCATTGCTTGATAGAAGAAATTTGCGAAAGGAGTCGGAGTTATAAAATCGAGAAAGGTAAAGCGCAGGAGATAAATGTTTGAGTTATGGATATACCAAGGAATTGCGCCGAGAGAATAATAAGTTCCGCGCCACGGTTTTAAATTAAATCGGCCGACATAATTAAATGCCGGGACAATTAGGAGCAAAGTAAAACCATAAATAAAATAAGCAACGGGGATGGAAACCGCGAAAGCGAATGTTTTGAAAATGTAGGACCAATCTTCGGTATGACGAACGATGAATTGACTCAGCATAATGCCCGGCAGAAGTCCGATACCGACAAGTAGGCAACAACACATATATAGCGGCGTAATAATAATCATGTGCATACTGTTTCGGAATTTTCTTAAAAGCGTTTCAAGTAGTCCTGATGCGCCTTTGCGGTCGCTTTTTTGCGAATCGACGTTGTCTTTATTCATAGGTCTTCAGAATAGCGCCTTACCAACGTGCGTCGCAACTAGAATTTACTGCCACTTACGTCGAGGAGATTGACCCTGTGGTTCTGAAATTTTTTGAATCATGTCGGCCGTTTCAGTGTCATCGGCGATTCGAACCAAATCCGCTTGCGATATAATGCCGCAAAGGAACCCATCGCCATCAACAACTGGAAGGCGTCGAATTTTATTCTGTTCAAGTGTTTCGATGCAATCCTCGATCGATGCCTCGAGGGGCACCGTTAGACAAGGGCCGGTCATACAGTCGCGCACATGTAGGTCTTGTGGATTTAAACCTTTTGCTACTGCTCGGATCACAATATCTCGATCGGTGATGACCGCAACAGGATGTCTGTCATGACGGTCGCTCACTACTGGTATTTCTCCACAGTCATTATCCAACATCATTTGCGCAGCTTCTCGAAGCGTCTGAAGCGGAGTACAAAAGGCAGGGTTATAGGTCATTATATCTCGAATATCTGTAACGTGTTTCATTAGAGAGTCCTTTCTCAAGTAACGTCGTCAATATCTTTACAGTGCAATTAACATGCACACTTTTCCACGACGCACTAGATATACCCCCGGCGTCTTGGGGATTATTTCCTCCCGCTCGAGGTAAATTGACTCTGTTTTGTTGTTCATTTGAGTTTTATGAGAGAAGGGCGTTGGCTAAACACTTGCAATCATTGCTTTCACCTAAGTTGAATGCTCGATAGGCGAAAGTCTTCAATCGAATGTTCAATTAAGATGTACGAGACATATGACGAACTTGTTTCAGATTATAGACTCGTACTTTGGCTGGCACCTTGGTGCCGGCCTTTTTTTTGCTTTTTTGCTCTTCATCTCAAAATGAGACAGTCGATCTAACAGTCACTGTCTCGAATTTCGTCACTCAATTTCACTACAGTCGTCCGCACCCGGCACATGCTGTGCAATTCTAAGTGTTTATCAAGGGGTAAATATGAAAAAGCAATTTAAGGCGGCGATGGTCCTCTTATCGTTAACTGCGGTGACTGCGATTTTCCAAAACTGTGGTTCGACGACTGATCTCGGGGAGTATTCACAGCAATCAAGTACGGCGGCTGTACCAGCGCCTGCACCCGCCACACCGGCTCCTAAAATCACGGGAGCGAGCACTCCAGGCAGCGTGGGCTTTTTTCAACCTGCAAGCCTAGTGGTAACTGCAACGGGCACTGACCTTACTTATCAGTGGTATAAAAATGATGTCATGGTTGCCGGCGCGACGGCTCCAACTTTGAGCGTGGCTTCAGCGGTAGCTACGGATTCAGGTGTTTATAAAGTTGTCGTATCGAATCCGCAGGGTGTGGTCGAGTCTCCCGCGCTTAGCCTTTCAGTCGTAAGACTTTCTTCGCAATTAGGGGCGCCGGTTATAACGGCTAAGACTGCGGATGCAGCAATCGATTATGTCGACGTTGCGAAAACATTGAGTGTGACAGCTACCGGAGTCGGACTTTCCTATGAATGGAAGGTCACATATCTCGAC
>JAYTDP010000068.1:0-5662 GCA_043735865.1 Bdellovibrionales bacterium | reverse complement strand
CCGAGGCGCAACGCGCAAAGGTCTCTGACATCGAAGCGCGGTCATTCATGAAAAAGAACGTCATTTTAATTCGAGAAGGCACCAAAATATATTCGGCGGTTCAAACCTTGTCCACGCATCGCATTTCGGGAGCTCCGGTTGTCGACGATTCAGATAAAATAGTGGGCGTCATAAGTGAGTATGATCTTCTTCTGCAGACGGCAGTGAAAGATGTGCTGGATCCGATCGAATATACCAAGAACCCGTTTTTCATTCGGCCGGATTCGAAAATTCGAGACATTATTATTATTTTTTATAAAAAGAAAATACGATGGTTACCCGTTGTTGGAACTACGAATCAAGTCGAGGGGATCGTCACCCGGCTCGACGTTCTTAACAAGCTTCTATCTAAAGGAAAATAAATGCGTCGACAGTTTATATCTTTTGCGTTCGTCTCGGTCGTTGCGGTTCTTGTCATCAGCGCGGTTATGTCACCGATAGCGCTTTGGGCTTTCTTGGGACTTGGGCCTGTTCTTTTCATCGGCTTCCGCGATTATTTTCAGACTCGACACACGATCCGCCGCAATTTTCCGATTCTCGGAAACTTTCGCTATGTATTTGAAGCAATTCGACCCGAGATCAATCAGTATTTCGTCGAGAGCAATACCGACGGGGTTCCATTTTCGCGAGAAGAACGGTCGATTGTCTATCAGCGCTCAAAAAAAGAGTTAGACACTTTGCCCTTTGGTACGCAGAAAGACGTTTACCAAACCGGATACGAATGGTTGAGCCATTCGATTATGGCCTCTCATGTGCGACCCGATGATCTTCGCGTGACCATCGGTGGTCCCGATTGTAAACAGCCATACTCGGCGAGCATATTAAATATTTCAGCAATGAGTTTCGGTTCACTCAGCCAAGAGGCGGTGCTGGCCTTAAACGGCGGCGCGAAGGACGGCGGCTTTGCTCATAATACGGGAGAGGGGGGCTTAAGCCCTTACCATCTCGAACCGGGTGGGGATTTAATTTGGCAAATTGGAACGGGATATTTTTCAGCCCGAACTGCTGACGGAAAATTTTCAGACGTTGAATTTACCAAGCGTGCGAATCATCCAAACGTAAAAATGATTGAGATTAAAGTCTCTCAAGGTGCAAAACCAGGGCATGGGGGAATACTGCCAGCGGCCAAGGTGTCGCGAGAAATCGCGAACATCCGCGGCGTGCAAATGGGTGTAGATGTATTGTCTCCGCCGTCTCATACAGAATTTACGACCCCGATTGAGATGATGAATTTTGTCGGACGCTTAAGAAAGTTAAGCGGAGGAAAACCGATTGGTTTTAAAATTTGTATTGGTAAACGCCGCGAATTCATCTCAATTTGTAAGGCGATGATCGAGACAGGGATTAAACCCGATTATATTTCCATCGATGGCGGCGAAGGTGGTACTGGTGCGGCTCCTCCCGAATTTTCGAATCATGTGGGAATGCCGGGAGTTGAAGCTTTGGCATTCGCGCATAATTGTCTAATTGGATTTGGTTTACGCAAAGATATTCGCGTCCTGACGTCTGGCAAAGTGACGTCCGGTTTCGAAATTATCAAGCGGCTCGCAATCGGCGCCGATGTTGTTTATTCGGCGCGCGCATTTATGATGTCGCTCGGATGTATTCAAGCATTGAAATGCAATTCGAATCATTGTCCGACGGGAGTCGCGACCCAAGATCCAAACTTGCGTGTTGGTTTAGTCGTTCCGCACAAACGAACGCGCGTTCAAACTTTTCATCATGAGACTTTGCGCAGTGTTGCTGAAATGTTGGGTGCGATGGGCCTTCGCCATTCCCTCGAGCTTCGTCCTTGGCATGTCATGCGCCGAGTAAGTCCGAATGAGATCAAACACTATGGTGAAATATTTGAATATTTAAAATCGGGTGATTTATTGTCGCCGGAGCTTCCACGGTCCTATGATCGCGCCTGCCGCATGGCTCGGTCCGATACTTGGCTTTCGATTGAAGACACTGCAACGACAGGTTCAGGTTTAGCGCCCGTGCCGCGGCTGGCTTGAGTGCTGTGTAGTCGCATCGCTCATTACGCCGAGCCACAATCTTGCAGGATTTTATCCACTCGAAAACTTCGGCTTAAATTGCAGAAGATTCCGAGCTGTCGCCCGGGAATAGCCGCGTCCCTCAAGTTCATTGATTTTTAAATAGTCTTTTAAAGTTAAAATCGCTCGCCAACCCATCACAACGCGTGTGAACGGCCGGTAATCCCAAAACTTCAGTTTTGTCTTTTCTTTTCCGCTGGTCTTGGTCGACATCGATTTCAAGTGTGCCGTCGGATTCCAGCGAGTACGCCCGGTGATGGCCATTGCAATTGCGCCGGTAACCGCACGAATGAACGGCTTATACGTGTGGCGATTGGTTAACTTTATATGAACGTGCAGGTGGTTGCCGACGTTAACGAGTTGAACAACTTTGACTCCGTATTTTCTGCTGAACCGGGTGAAGATCTCCCTTACGGCGCGGGCGTTTTTCGGTCGCAGAAAACTCCATTCACCTTTTGCCTTTGAAGATCGTAATACCATGTGGGTTGAGTTTTTCGTGTCGAGAGGTCGGCCGCGGCTTCTGCCTTTTCGCGTTTTGAGAAGTTCGCCGCCATAAGCTTTTGGTTCGTTTTTTAAAAGCAGTCGTTGTTTCAAGCTAGACCTTTCGTACTCGGAAAATTACGCTTAAATTAGGTGAACGATGGTATAAAAGCAAGCGAAATTGCTAGTGTTTTTAATTATTTATTTCAGGTGATGTTGTGTGGTTGTCGAACGCGGCTCATCTTAGTTCCTGAAAAACGAAAAGCCCGCTGACAGGCAGGCTTTTTGTAGCCCAGATTTGAACCTGTGCTGCTATGGAATTGGAATTCTTAACCCAGTCGCGCGCGGGACCGCACGAACTAGAACGAACCCGTAAAGGCCTTCTTCGGTCGTACACGCAAGCGAATGTTCTTCGGTGTGATCTCGATCAACTCGCGGTCCGAAATCCACTCCATCCCTTTTTCGAGAGACATTGGTTTTACGGGCACGAGCTTTACTTGTTCTTCAGAGCCTGAAGCACGATGATTCGTTAATTTCTTTTCTCTGATGCAATTCACATTTAAGTCGACGCCTTTAGCGCCTTCGCCAATGACCATGCCTTCGTAGACTTCAATGCCCGTAGTAACAAACAGCGGACCGCGTTCTTGAAGAGTATCAAGAGCGTATGGCGTCGTCGTACCTTGGCGATCCGAAATCATGGCAGCAGTAATACGACCTTTCATGTCGCCCTTCCAAGCTTCATAGCCAGCAAATTGCGTATTGAGTAAACCGGTACCGCGAGTGTCCGTTAAGAACTCTGAACGATAGCCGATGAGGCCGCGAGATGGAATCGTAAATTCGAGGCGAGTACGACCCGAACCCTTCGCTACCATGTTCGTCAAAACTCCGCGGCGTTCGCCGAGCTTTTGATTTACAACTCCCGAATAAGCGTCTTCAACGTCGATTACCACGTGCTCCATTGGCTCGTGGTCTTCGCCGTTTACTTTTTTAATCAACACCTTTGGCTTTGAGATTTGGAATTCATAACCTTCACGGCGCATTGTTTCGAACAAGACAGACAATTGAAGTTCGCCACGACCCGTGACGTTCCAAGTGTCGGTATTTTCAGTATCAGAAACACGAATTGAAACGTTATAGAGCAACTCTTTTTCGAGGCGATCTTTTAACTGGCGAGAGGTTACAAGTTTGCCTTCTTTGCCTGCAAATGGGCTGTCATTGACCATCAAGAGAACGCCGACCGTCGGTTCTTCAACGTGGAGTCGCGGGGCGGGAAGCGGATTTGTCACGGACGTAACCGTGTCACCGATCGTGATGTCGGCGAAACCCGCGACAACGCCGATGTCTCCGGCTCGTAGTTCTTGAACTTGGACCTGCTCGCTCCCTTTATATGAAAAGAGCGCGGTGACTTTCGTTTTAACTTCAGATTTTTCCCGGATAAGTAAAACTTCATCGCCCACTTTAATTGAACCAGAGCGGATCCGGCCGATCGCCAAACGACCGACAAAAGCATTGTAACCGATATTGGTTGTCAAAATTTGAAGCGGTCCGTCTTCATCTGCAATCGGCGCGGGGACTGTTTCGATAATTAAATCGAGTAAAACTGAAAGATCTTTGGTTTTGACCGCAGGATCTGTAGTTGCCATTCCTTCGCGCGCAATTGCGTAGACGATCGGAAAGTCGACTTGCTCTTCATTCGCATCGAGATCGATAAACAAATCGAAGACTTCATTTACAACTTCTTGGGTACGAGCATCACCGCGATCGATTTTATTTATGCATGCAATGATTTTTAAATTCTGTTCTAAAGCTTTTTTCAAAACGAATCGAGTTTGAGGGAGGGGGCCTTCAGAAGCATCGCAAAGAAGAATGGCGCCATCGACCATGTCGAGAACGCGTTCGACTTCTCCGCCGAAATCGCTATGGCCCGGAGTATCGACGATATTAACCTTGATGCCTTTATACATAAACGACGCGTTTTTCGCCTGAATCGTAATTCCACGTTCTTTTTCGAGATCCATTGAATCCATGTGACGTTCGCTCAAAGCGGCGCGCGCATCGAAAGTCCCTGTCTGACGTAAAATATGATCGACCAATGTTGTTTTGCCATGATCGACGTGGGCGATGATTGCAATATTACGAATAGGGAGGTTGGAAGAAGACATTTTGGGCCTTTCGGGCGAACTCTTTTAATTAGCAGGGGAGTCTGGCGGGTTTAAATTAAACCTTTGGAGAAGCAGCACCTGGCATTGTTCTTATTGTATTTTCATAACCTTTTACCATGGATTCTACAATCTCGCGACACGATAATATGTCATGAACTAGCCCCACGGACTGCCCAGCAGACCAAACGGTTTTCCAGCTCGGCTTTTGCGCGCTTGCTTCAAGCTGTTTCATTCCTAAAAAATGTATCAGCGGAACCGCATATTTCTTTGTGAGAGGGTGATTCTTTAGAATTTTTAGGGCGATCGGGAGATCGAGGCCGATTTTATCGATGTAAGGGGTGCGAATCACTGCTGCGGGAGTGCCCGAAACACGCGTCGTCATCACGATATCTTCAGGAGAGGCGTTCACTACGGCGTCTTTATACTGCTGATCAATTGTTGCTTCTTTTGAAGCAATGAAGCGGGTGCCCACGCTCACGGCTGCTGCTCCAAGTGCAAGCGCACCGGCCATAGTCACTCCGTCGGCAATGCCTCCGGCTGCGATAATTGGGATTTTAAGCTCGCGTTTGAGCCATGGTATTAAGACGAGCGGAGATATGGGCCCAGCGTGTCCGCCAGCACCAGTGCCGACGGCAATAACTCCATCAGCCCCCATGTCCTCGACTTTTTTTGCATGCTCGAGGTTCGTCACGTCACATACAACTTTTGCTCCATTTTTATGGGCCTCTTTTATGACATCGCGGGGGCTGCCCAGAGATGTGATAAACAGCTCCACACCGTTTTCTAGCGCAATTCTCACATCCTCGTTTTGGCGCGTATTGCTCTTATTTACGATGATATTGACGCCGATGGGCTTTGCGGTGCGCTTCTTAATCTCTTTTATTGCCAATTCATATGCTTCGATCGGCCGAAAATTCAAAGCTGGAAACGCTCCGAGGCCGC
>JAYTDP010000067.1:0-4012 GCA_043735865.1 Bdellovibrionales bacterium | reverse complement strand
ATCGTATTTTGTCGACATTTTAAATTCGACTCCTCGACCACGTAGCCACTTCTCAAGTCCTGTGACTAAAGCTTGCATGCCCTGCGCAGGTGCCACGCTCCCGCGCTCGCTCCGCGCGACTTTACCCGATCGATATCTAAAAAAATAATCGTTTAGCATTCGTGCGCTTAAAAATTTGAGTGGAGTTCCGAAGATTCCGAGCAAAGCCGGCTCGACAAGATACTTGGTTACGCCAAAACCAAAACGGCGAAACGCGTACGCTTCGGCGGTTTCACCCGCGAGTGGCTCGGATCGCTTTAAAACCCCTACCATCAACCGAAAAGACTCGAGTCCGGAAACCGGCATACGCCGAGGGCGCCCGCGAAAGATGTAGCGTTTGCGAAATGCACGATCCATCGGGATCAATGGAACTTCAATGTCTCGCGATAATTCTTGCATGCGTGGAGAATTCATCACTGCATTCGCGGCCGTTTCAACCAAGCCCCAAGGCATGTGCAACGAATGAATATGCCCTCCGAGTCGCGCCGATTTCTCGAACAGCGTAACGTGATGGCCTCGCTTCACGAGACTGTAAGCACTGAAGAGGCCTGAAAGTCCGCCTCCGACGACTACTACGTTCACTCTTAATTCCCGAACGTCTTTCTTATAATCTGAACGAACTCGCGAACATTTTCTTCAGGAGTTTTCGGCAAGACGCCATGTCCGAGACCGCACACCCAGCCTTTTCGTTCTTCTGGCGACAAATCTTGGATCGGCTTTAAATATTCAGCCAACCGGGTTCTAAAAACGCTCGGTTCGCTGAAGAGTAATGCTTGATCAAAATTTCCCTGCTTGAATCCGGTCGTCGGCGTTTTCAAAACTCGAGTCATATCCCAACGGTGATCGAAACCCAATCCCGCCCAGTTCGGATCTTTCAAAAGTTGCGAGTCCAAGTGCGCCGACTGCGTGCCTTTCGAATAATAGCCAACTCGCTTCGGAAACTTCCGAGCTAACCGAGTTAAATGCGGCACCAAATATTGATTGAATAGCATCGGCGAAAGTTCGCCGGCTGCCGTATCGAAAAACATCACAACTTCCGCGCCGCCGTCGAGCTGCAGTTGAATATTCTTTTCGAGTAAAGGAACCATGATTTCACAAAACGAATTAAAGAAATCAAATCGTGTTTTCGCACCGATTAAATTTCCATCATGTTGCCCGGCCGTCGCGTAAGTAAAGAGCGTCCAAGGTCCACCCACGAAACCGATGAGGCTTTTCTCTTTCGGCAGAGCTCGACGAGTGAGCTCCACTGCGGTCTTTTGAAACTTCAAGTGCTCGAGCGCTTCATCTATTGGGCGAAGTCCGGCCAAATCCTGCGGGCGCAGTTCACGGTCCATAATTGGTCCCGGGTCGTATTTAAGGCCCATGCCCAAAGCTTCGAGCGGAAATAATAAATCAGAAAACAAAATGGCAACGTCGAAATCAAAATCTTCAACAGGCCCCATTGCAACTTCAGTTGCGAGTTCGGGCGATTTACAAAGCTCCATAAAGGTGTGCTTCGATTTTAGATTTTGATAATGTTGATGGTATCGTCCGGCCTGACGCATGAACCACACCGGGGGAACTTTCTGGGCGATCCCCTTAATTGCATTTTGAAATTTCTCATTCGCCATTCGACCCACCTAACCATTTGTAACCGATGCCACGCACCGATTGAATACGTTTAGCCTCTTTACCCAACACCGCCCGAAGGCGCACAATAATATTATCAACGGTACGATTCGAAGGAAATTCGTCTTTCCCCCATGCACCATCGAGTAGTTCATCCCGACTGATCACTCGCGGAGCACGCTCGACAAGAATTTTTAAAACTTTTAATTCACGAGGAGAGACCGTCTCAATCTGTCCATGACTAGTCACCGTCATGCCCGTCCAGTCGATCGTGAGCGCACCGACAGACTCAGGCTCGTGACGAGCGTGGTTATCGAGAACATGTTTTACCCGGAGCAAAAACTCTCTTAAGTGAAAAGGCTTCGGTATAAATTCTTCCGCCCCAATTTCGTATCCCTTCAGCCGATCTTCGGCGCCCGACTGTGCCGTCACAAAAATAAACGGGACAGCTTTCTTTCGCCTTACGGATTTTGCAAAATCAAATCCTGAGCCGTCTGGCAAACCGACATCCACCACCAGAAGATTAAAGTCGTTTTTTTCGAATTCCTCTTTCGCAGTCTTCACATCGCGAGTTAAAGTGACGCGATAACCTTCGTTTTGTAGACGGTCGCGCATCGTCTCACCGAGAGTGGTGTCATCTTCAAGAACAAGCAAATGAATCACGCCGACTCCCCGACTTCGCCAGCCAGATTGAGCTCGACGTCGAATCCTTGAGTCGCGGGAGCTTTATTGAAAGTGACTTCACCCTTCATGGCCTGAACAAGTTGGCGGACGATAAATAACCCAAGCCCGCTTCCGCTCGACGGATTTTGGCGAAAATGCATTTGCCCCAGCGACCTCTCAGGACCCTGAAATCCCGAACCATTGTCTTGAATCGACACTTTTACTTTTCCGGCCTTAAGCGGACTCACTGCGATTTGTAGTTCAGTTGCGCGGCCATGAATGATCGAATTATGAACTAAATTATTAAAAATAGAATCAAGGGCGCGCCGGTCAGCTTTTAAAGTCGCATCACCAGAATAATGGACCTTAATTTGCGGCCATGAATCTTTCAAAGCTTCGATGACATATGCCATTTCAATATCTTCAATAAAAAGTTTGGGTTTTAGCTGCCGGCCTAAATACAAACTATTTTCAACTTGCAGTTGTAATCGTGACGTATCGCCGAGCAAACGATTGAGAGTTGTTTTGGCTGTGGGAGGCAACGTCTCTTCGCGGAGTGCTTCAACCTGCAGGCGCAGGCTCGCGAGTGAAGTTTTAATGTCATGTGAGAATGCAGAAAAAAATTGGGAGAGCAAGTCTCGGCCTTTGTTCTCCACAACGATCAAATATATGAGAGTCACTCCACCTAGAATCAATAGAACCAGAAGCGTGGCCCCTTCGGAATATAACATCTGTCGGTGGCGCTCTTCGTGAAACGGTGATTTCTCGAGCAAACCGACAGCAAAATACATCCACCACAAAATCATGGTCCCAGTTAAACCGAGCCAGAGTACGGCGGAATAAATTTGCAGGTGGACTTTTTTCACAGCGATTCGCCTACACTCAATTCGATGGCGGCGGCCGCCTCGTCGAGAATCGCGTCAGTGTGCGCATAGGAAACAAACCCAACTTCAAATGCGCTTGGTGCCAAATAGACATTTCGCTTCAGACAATTATGAAAGATTTTTTTAAAAATTTCACGGCTATCGGGGTGGAAATCGCGAGGCGAACGAATCACTTTATCGGGATTTTTTTCGTCGATCATATGCATCCAAAATATAGAGGCTTCCCGTGCCATTCGTACCGGCCAACCATTTTGGCTAAATGTTTTGTTAAGTCGGGAGACAAATCGATCGGTCCGTTTTTCTAAAACACCGTACACGTCGTCACGCTCCACTTTTCGGAGTGTCGCAAGGCCCGCGTGAACTCCAACGGGGTTCGCGGCCAGAGTACCGGCCTGATAGACTGGTCCGACAGGCGCGACCATATCGAGAAGATCCGCACGCCCAGCGTACGCACCCACCGGGAAGCCGCCGCCGATAACTTTGCCGTAAGTCACCAGATCCGGGTTGATATCGAGAAGGCCTGCCATGCCATTCAGACCGACACGAAATCCAGAAATGACTTCGTCAAAAATTATAAGCGCGCCTGATTTCTTCGCAAGAGTCACGATCGCATCGAACCACTCGCGCCTTTGTTTTAAAAGACCAAAATTAGCAGGCAGTGGTTCAAGTATGACGGCGGCGATTGTCGATCCATGTTCTTTAAATACGCGATCGAGCATCGGGAGGTTATCGAGATCGCAAACCAGAGTTTCAGCAGCAACCGCTGCCGAAACACCAGCGCTGTCGGAGCAAGCTTCACCAGCCAAGCCACTCCCCGC
>JAYTDP010000066.1:0-14003 GCA_043735865.1 Bdellovibrionales bacterium | reverse complement strand
GAAGGCGGGCCCTCGAAATGTGTTTAAAGGACTCATCGCAAATGGTGCCCACACATTTATTAGCTTTATTGGATGGGAGCTCGGCGGACAGCTTTTCGAAGAAGCCGCAGAACTTATCGAAAATGATGGCGACTACGAAGTCGCTCATCACTCAGGCAAGTTGGTTGCGAGTGTAGTCAGCGGCCGCGCTGGCGCGAATGACCGTCGCGTGTTCGGCCTCCTCATGAGCAATATGTCCAAGATCATTTTGTACGACAGCAATCTTCGGGAACTCTGGCTTTACAACACGTGGAGAAATCGAATTGCAACTGGCGAATTCGCCAGTATTGTTGGATCAATGGCTGCGGCCAGCGCAATTGGTACGGCGGTATTTCCAGGCGCCGGTACAGTTGTCGGAATGGGCTTCGGCCTCGTCGGCGGACTATTCGCCATGTTCGTTATTCCTGAAGAGAATAAAAATACCCTCACTGCATTCTTCCGCGACCTTCGAAAAGGTTTCTGGATGATGTTTGACGACAAGGGCGCATTCCCGAAGCTGATGGGCTCCAATATCAAAGAGACCTACATCAGCATTCTCTACAACTGTATTTCGACAAATCAACCTTGCCCTCCAGTACTCCTTGATCAAGCTCGTGGTTTCGGTTCAAACATGAGAGCGACCGAACGCTACATTAGCATTCAGTTCGAAGAATTTATGTTTTATGAGAAGCAAATCGAAGACGCGAAAGCCAAACGCTTTCTCGCCGAAAAAGGTGGCAATACAGCCGCTGTTACAGAGTACACAGGCAAGCTTCGCCGCCTTGGAAACACCTACCGCCGGAAATTAGTTGAACTTAAAAATATGTACGGAGAAGAGCGCTCGCAAATGGATACTTTGATGCGCCAATATCCGATGCGTGTTGAATGGACCGCGAGATATCCGCAGATTCGCGCGATCTTTAATTTCCATCGCAAAGTGCGCGTAATGGAGAGAATTTTAACGGCATACTCGACAACTGCTTCGCAAGAAATTTTCGCTGACAAGAAGACATATCTGCCGGCGCTCTACAAAATTTACTTCATGGGCTTTTCCGAGAGGCTTTTACTTGAATCGGTGGCGCAGAACTGAGAGACCAATTGCGCGAGCCGTTTTTGGGCTCGCGGCTAAAATGTGGCAGCTGATCTAAAAGCTACGGCTGATAAGGTTGGAATAAGCATTGCACATAATCTCTTCGTTCAAACCGAGTTTGGAAGTAAGGGATTAAAAGAGAACCGCGTGAAAACGGAACTCGATTGATAAGATACTGAATTAACTTAGGTATAAAATAAAACGTAAACACATTGGATCTGCTCCCTTATAGTGATGGCGCAAGAAACAGTGTAAAGAAAGGACATGTCCATGAAAAATATTCTTTTGGCATCAGCTTGCGCTCTTCTTTTGAGCAGCAACGCTTTTGCACAACAAGCTGTTCGTACAGCGACTCAAGCCGGAGCTGAAGCTTTCGGTGGCGCTGCTGCAACTGCTGGTCGTTCTGCTCCTGTAGCTGGTCGCCCTGCGACTACTAAAGCCCCAGAGGTTCGCACTGGTCGAACTACTCGCACTCAAGAAGTACGCTCAACTCGCGTCACTTCAACTGGTGCTAGCCTTAATACTGCTGCTGCTAGCGCTGCTGGCGTTTCAGTATCAGGCAAACGTACTGCGGCTCCAACGCTTGCTCCAGTTATGTCAACTGCACAAGCTCCACGCCTTGCTCAACCAAACAAAAGCGTTTCTGTAGCTCCTGCTGCACAAGCGAATGGTCCACAATGTTCAGCTGCTGCAATGTCAAAAGTAACTGTTGGTCTTCAAGCGGCTCTTCGTAGCTCTTCGAAGTTCTCAGGTATTAACTGCGGCGAAACTATTTCTCCAGCAGCACAAGCTGTTGCGGTAAAAGTAGTTCAAGCGGTTGAAGCGGCTCCTGCTGCTAACGACGCTGCTGAACTGAATGCGGCACAAAGTGTAATCGAAGCGGCTCGCGCTGGTATCCCAGCTCGTGAAGCTCGCGCTGCTGCAGCACAAGTTATGTGCTCAACTGCATCGCACCAAGCTTGCGTAGCAGTTAAAGCATCTACTGGAATCTGCCAGCTTGCTAAAACCGAAGGTCTTTTGAACTAATATTCGAAACTGAAAGCCATCACTAGACGCTGCTACGAAAGTAGCGGTGTTCTTTACCGAAGCCGCCTTTCATGGGCGGTTTTTTTATTCCCAAATTTGTCACCGCCCGTAGTAATAGAGTCAATTAACTCCATTCACAAGCTCTCGCAAACCCTTGAAATTTAAAGTGTTTTCTATGGACTTATAGCAGTGATAAGTCGGGCCATACCTTGCACTACCTAGTTGCATGGATCAACGCTCGCAAACAACTCTCATCTACACGGGTTTTAAAGCCATTCTCGTGTCTATACTTTTAGCACTTGTTAGCCCAAGCGCAGGTATGGCTGCAAACTATTGCAGCCCAAGTACATCGCGAGTTTTGGCTAGCGGATACGATACTGAAATCCGCAACATTGTTGCCAACATTGACGGCTACCGAGAGCAATACAAAGCGGCAGGGAACTCTCCATCCCTTGATCAAATTAAAGAGTTCAAATCGCGCATTGAAGGCTTTATTAACCGTGCGCCACTGCAATACAAGCAAATGGCTATCTACCCGATCTATAGCTTCTACGCAGTCATTGAAGACGCTGCGAGCTTGCTCCTCAGAGTGAACCCGCTTCGCCTTACAAGCCTCAACGCCTTAGCAAACACTTACGGCATCACAATGAAAAGCGAAGATGTGATGTGGGTGATTCCGAACAAAGCTTTGATCGGCAACAACTACGAACTCGTAAGCCTTGGCAACATGGTGCGAATCGCTTTAACTCCGACGGATGCACTTTTTCGTTTGATCAAAGGCGAAGCGAACATGGCTCGCCCAGTAGAATCGAGCTACTTCGAAACTTCGAAGTGCCTTTTAAACTCGGCTCTTTTAGCTAAGTACGCGAACAATGCGGCACTACAATACAAGCTGAGCGACAAAGTTCCGGTCGGTAAAGCCTGCGGAAATATCAGTTACGCTCAAATATTTAATGCCTACATGAAAATGAACACACGCGATGACCTCGATCTCGCGAATCGCAATGCTTTACTCAACTCGGTTCCGAATTTCTCCACTTTTATGGATGAAGCCTTCGTCAAACAAATGAAGGCTCTCGAGCTTTTCGATAATGGCGGATTTATCTATCTTTATTTAGGTGCTCAAATGGCGGACGGTAAAATCACTGAAGCCGTCGCAGCTCCGATCCGCGAAAAAGTCAGCTCTCTAGTATCATCAGCTCTTGGCCGATTCGGCACAAATCCGGCTCTTATTTCTTTTTACGCTTCGCCTTCGATCAAGTCGAAACTCGCCGGCCTTGTGAATAATTGCGGAACCGATAACGAATCGTTCTTTACGGCCATTGACCGAGCAGAAGAAGTGTTCTTCATCCAATCATTTGATAGCGCGGTGGGCCTTACAACGATGGATTTCTCGCAATTGAATAACGCAAACATCGACGTTTACCTCGCGGAAATTTTGACTCGAGTTAAAGTGGACTCAATGTCAAAGGCACTCATGGCCGCACTTCTCATCTCGGGCAAATCGTCAGAAGATGCGCAAGAAACCGTGAATGCATTTACAAAACAAGTCATTATCCCTGAAGTCGGCGAACGCATTCGCACGGTTATGCGCAATGGCTCCATCCGCGTCTTTACAGATCGCGTGAAGGCCTACTACGCAGATGTCAGCAATGATGCAAACCCATTAAAAGTGAAACGCGAGACGTTTGATTCTGGGCTTGCGACAACCTCAGTTCAAATTGCCGAGCTCATGGCAAAACCGCTCGCGCAACTTCCTTACAAAAAATCAGTGTTGAACGAAATCTACGGACCGAGCGTCGCCTCTCTCAATCCAAACACGCAAAGCCTAATGAATATCGTGCTGAGCGCGAAAGGTTTTAAGAATGCAAAAGCGGCTTACGCTGAAGTTCTGAACTATGTGAATGAAGATATGCGCGGAGCACGCGCACGCGGCGCCGTCTTACCAGAAGTAAATTCATTCTGGAGTGTGGCCGGACTACGCGATGCAGTTACTTCCTGGGGTCACAACACGATCGCATATTGGAATCCCGCGAAAGCTCGCACCTACAAACAAAAAGCTCAAGACGAAAAAATGATGCAGGATTTCGAAGTTGTTCGCAAAGTGGGAGAAGCCTACGGTTTCTCGTCTTCGAATGAAGAACCTAAAGTGTTAGGTGAGGTTTTGCCGGGCATTCGCGCACGAGTAAAACCAGAACAAATGGTCGCTTTCGAAAAAGCCTATCGCACAGGTCTTCGCAAAGGAACCTTCGCCGAATGGCGAATTCTTGAGATGCCATATCAAGGCGCTGAACTCTATCGCGCCGTATTCAACGCTCGTCGTTCTCGCGCGGGCCGCCAAGTTCCAATTAATTTTGCTTTGGCTCAAACAAGTCAAAACCAGTTCACTAACTTGATGGAATTATCAAAAGTTAAAAAACTAAGCGACCTAGATCCAATGATTATGCGCTCGAGTTTCCTCGGAATTCTACTCGGCAAAGATGACATGGCTGCCCACATAATGCGCCAGGATTTTTGGCCTTCGGTCCGCGCGCTGGGCGAACAATATTCAGTGAACGAATTTATTGCTCCACACCTCGTTCAATTTCATACGGAATATCGCTCTCTCATTCTGCGTAAAGAAATTATCCGCACTGATAAATGGGATGATTTTTATGATGCTCTTGGCGCTTACTCAATGCCACTCATGGGTATTTGGGCCGTACGCGGAGCACTCAACTTGACTATGGGAGTTGCCGGCATTCGCGAAGTCTGCGCGCTCTTCCGTCTCGATAAAATTCCATCACTCATGAAAGTTGCCGCCGACAATTCGCGATTTTTTGTTAACGGCTATTGGAATGTCCTCCTGATCGGAATGATGGGAGACGGCGTGGTTCAAGCGTATCGTTGGGGCGATTCGAACAGCGAACTGAAGGCCCTCAACCGGATGGCGTTTTCCGATACTACCAACTACGATCCGAGCGTTGTGTTCTATGTGCCGATCCTAGATGAAGGTTCATTCACATCGCAAATCGCATCAACGCAAAATCGCATCTCACAAACGAAAATGGCCGTCATGACAACTGGCGCGACTGTCGCATTCCCGCTCGTGAGCTACATGGTTTCAACAAAACTATTCGCTTGGATGGGGAAACAAAATTACCGCTTAACCGAATACCGCTTGTCTCGAGCCGCTAAAAACGGCAACACCTCGGCCGCTGAGTCGTTTATAAATGACAAAGTTCAATCGTATTCACGATATTATGGACGACAAGCCCGCCTCCACAATATTTACTTCAGCCGTCTCGGGCTTCGCCGAGGAACTTGGAAAGTTAGCGAGCTGAAAGCCGCTCTAGCTAAAGTAAAAGGCGACAAAGTACCGGGTGCGCAACAGGCGTACAAAGAGTTGATCTCGATCTTAAATACAAAATTCTACACGGCTCAAGACTTCCCGATTCATCGCGAAGCGTTTACACGCGCGGTGTTCGGTGGATCTGAAAGCGAAGTCAATTTGCTCATTCAAGAGTTCAATCGCCTCAATAGTGCGGGAGTCCGATAATGGAAAGCTTCAGACGTTTACTCGTTCTCGTTCTTGCCTTGCAGATGGCTATTCCTGCCAACGCATTTGCTGACGGAATTCCTGAGAGCGATGCTTCTGAAAAATATCACGCGCAAATGGACGCCTTCATCAGCCATTACAAGCAAATTCACCCGGTGACGGCGGTAAATGCCGAACTCATTCGTCAGCAACTCAGCAAAGATCGGTTCATGAAAACTTATGAATCATGGAATATGGATGCACGAAAAGCCGCGGTCGGAACCACCGACGCTCTCGCGTTAACTCGTGAAGCGCGACGTCTTCAACGAGTAGACGCTCCACTTATTCAAGAAGCTCAGAGAATGGTCGACCTTATAATCTCGGACTCGCTTTTTGATCGCGTGAGTGGCCAGACAGCGACTTTCAATGGATTTATGTTTGAGCTCTTCGCTCAATATATTGCCGAACCGCAAGCCCGCCCGGCCCTTGATTTGTTCTTTCAAGTTCTTGGCGACCGTCAGTTTAGCCAAGAAGATCGCGTTCAATTAGAAAAAAATCGAAGTGTGATCAGCCAAGCGACCCGCCCGTTTACTTGGAACGTTTACGTTACGATGGGCGTCGTTATGGCCGCGGTTTTCGCACGTAAATGGCCAAAAACAGACCGTCTTCTAAAATTTATTTCAAGCCGCTTCAATGTCTTCAGATCAGCGCGCGAAACTATCGCGGCCCGTTCGACTCAAGAGGCGGCTCGATCTGCCGGTCGATTTGTCGCTCCGAGCGCGACACCTGTTCAAGCACCATGGTGGACACGCGCATGGAATCGCATGGCACCAGGAAGTTTGCTCCGCCGTAATGCTCCAACTGTTTCGAATTTTCCAGCATTAGTACCAACGGCTCCAACAGTTATGAAATCGGTTGGCCAAGTCATGAAAGAAGAGCCGATTGCAATGAAGTCAGCGTTTAGCGACGCACATTTGCCAAATGCAAAGCAGGTTGCCGATCAAACTATTCATAACATTGAGGCTCTCAATGTTTCTGACGGCAATGTACTCGCCGGTATTTTCACCAGCGTAAGAATTAAAACAATTCGGCTGGGACGTCAGCTTACATCAACAGAATTAAATGAGATCCATTCGACCGTTCTAATGTGGAAACAAATGGGTGAAGCACAAAATTCGCTTCTCCTACAGAAGCCCGTGCCGCCGAAGCCAACGGCGCTCTTCCCCATCCCGTCAACTTTCACGCCGGCCCTCGCTCCCCAAACTCGTATCGCAATGGCAAGATCACTTGCTCGCAAAACTTTTTGGTCTTTGCCAGAGATGACGATCATAGGCGCCACCAAGATTTTCGGCCGCCAACGTGAGCCATGGAAATTCTTGCGAGACACTGCACGATTTTTCAATATTCCATACCGCATTGGTACGGCTTACGGAATCGTAGCCGCTACCGTGAATCATCTTCCGGGCGCACAATATACATTGATCCCAGAAGACGAAATCACACACGGCGTGAACGCGATGGGAATCTTAAGTGTCGCTTGTAAAGCTGACGTTCTCAACGCGCGAACACTTTCGCTCGCAAATCAAATCAACACTGATGTTCCGGTCGAAATAGCCAACGCGCGTTTTGTTGGGTTGGTTAAAGAAATGAAAGAATTGGCGAATGAGTACACACTGACTCTTCGTTTGGCCGGCATGTACACCAACGAAATCCCAGACGTTTATAAACTACCTACAATTGGTATCGAACAAGATATCCGCACTGGAACCTTGACCTACACTCGCAAGCACGAGGGCGAAGAATATCGTATTCAAGTTAATTGCCCAAGCCGCAAGGGGCGCAAGATCGAAAGCGTCAATTTCAAAGAAGCCGATCGTCTCGTTCGCCTGGCCGTTGACCGGTTGGCGCTTGTCGAAATCTTGAATGATTTGACTGAATCTTCGGTTGCCGCACTAAAAGTCCGCTACGTCGATCGAATGATGGCGCTCAATACTTCAGCGTACAATAGCGGAATCCAACTCATGATGGAGCGTCTACCTCGCGAACCATATCTCTCTGGTCTTTTTGATGCTCTCGATGAACGGCTAAATACGGACACTAAAATTTCAGGCAACCGTCAACGTATTCGCGCAAGCGCCTATAAAGCTGAGCGCCTTAAGCACATGCAAGCGGCGGGTCGATAATGAAAAGCTTCGGCACGCTCTTATTGTTAGCAGCACTATTCGTTGCACCTCGTGCGAACGCTGCTGGCTCGTGCCGAATTCCTGATCGTGACAAATCAACTGCCCAATTTACAGAACTGCTCCGCGATAGCTGTGAAGCATTTGTAAATCTTTGTGCGAATGCTCCAAACAGCCATTATTGCGCGACGATTAAGTCTTCACGACCAGCTGCAGCCGATGGAATTAAAGTCGAACTCGAACAAGATTTCGAAGGGTCAATGACCCAAATTATTTTTGATTTATTCCCGGTACGCGGCCAAGAATATTATAGGAAGCTTGAAATTCTTGATCAGCAAAGCCGTAACGATTCCTATATTCAACGAATGTTCATTACCCAAGTTGCCATTTCAGCAACAGCGGAATGGACTGAGCAATATGGCCGAATCCTCAAACTCAATTTGGATAATATCGATACGGCCCGAAATAATGGAGTCGTCGGCGGTGTACTCGCTTACATGGGACTCACTGCTGTTAATTACATCGCGAAAAAACGTGGATTTGGTTTTGGCGCCGTGATTTCGAACTGGTCTTATCTTTCGATGCGCGCTCGGATGGTGGCGCCCGTCGTAGCTGGAAACATTCTGGTTCCAGTGGCGGGAGTGGCCGCGGGCAATCAAGTTGGCCGCAAGAAATTTATCCGGGTTCCGATGAGTCCGATCCACGCGATTAGATTCAACGATACATCAGATCTCGACTACGCTTCTTCCGATATGGAAGAGCAATACAATCAAAAAGATTTTGAGATTTTTAAATCGATCTTCGGTCAGTTCGGTGGATTCAGCGCTGGTCAGGCCGCTTACTCGGGTCTCGCAGCAAGGGCAGCTCTCGCAGCTGCGAGCGCCGCGGAATTCGGCCAGGCCGCAGTCGCGACTTCGCGAATTGCAAAGCTCGCGCGTTTTACGAAATTCACCGTGGTCAGCGCCGTTGTTGGATATCTCGTTTTCGAAGGCATTGATAAACTTTTCGTCGATGTGCGAGTCATTACGGCAAAAATGTTATTTCGCAATGCCCGAACACCCGCGCAAGCCAACACGGCTCTCAATCGACTTTATTTAGCTAAACTGGGCGATGCTCATGACGGCAAACGAGTTATTGAGCTCTACAAAGCATTGAAGGCCTACGGCAGCTTGCCGATCCGCGGAAATAATCTCGATAAAATCAATGCGACCCGATCGAACCTATTACAGTATTTTGACGCCAAGAATTCGCCCGAAGAAAGTCAAGCGCGTTACATTCAACGCTACGTTTGCCGCGCAAAATCTGTAATTCAACCAACAACTTTTTTGCAGCGTTGGACGACTTGGAGTGGCTGGTCGGCTTCGACAGATCAAAATTTCACTTCCGAAGTGATTGCGCGAAATATGAGTCTTAAAATCCGCGATTACTTAGTCGGTCTTAACTCTCTTAAAAAGAGCCTCGATGATCTTGAGGGATCAAGCCTACGCCGCTTCGCAAATAATCATAATCTTACGGTCCGTTATAGCCAGTACAATGACATTCAAACACAAGCTCTCGTAACTCGACGTGTAGCCATCGACCGTGCGATCGCCGATGCTGAAGCAACGCGAACTGAAATCAAGGGCCCGCCAGCGGTTTTCCCGGACAATCACGTTATCAGCGCCATTTGGAGTGTCATTGGACTCCCCGATCAAGGAAAAGGCCGCGTTAAACAATATTTGGGCCGCATCATAGGCATCGAGCAGGCCGCTCGAGACGCAGATTTTTCTTACCTCTACCAGTGCCGATAAGTTAGCATAGTCGCTTGATCATAAAAAAAGGATTTTTATGCAAGTGATACCGCCCAAAGAAGCTCTCAACGTTTTAAATTTTTGCGATAACGAGTGGTTCGAGCCGAAAGGTGCAGCTTTTGAAATAAAAAGCCCGTACACCGGACAAGTGATTGGGCGTTCGCACGAGTCGACTCCGTCAGACGTTGACCAGGCGATTAAAAAAGCGGCGGTTGCAGCTTTGGCATGGGCGAAAGTTCCTTTGAAAGAACGTTGCGCGGTGATGTTTCGTTTTCGCGAAATTCTTCTTCGCGATATAAAAATCATTAGCCAAAGAATCAGCGCCGAGTGCGGAAAAACTTTAATTGAGGCCGAAGCCGAAATCATGAAAGGCGTAGAAGTCATCGAGTTCGCGACAAGCCTTCAGAATCTCGATGCCGGCGGCAAGATGGAAGTCTCTCGTGGAGTTTGGTGCGAATATCGTCGCGAACCTCTTGGGGTCGTAGCGGCGGTGACGCCCTTTAATTTTCCGGCGATGGTGCCCCTATGGATGCTTCCAATCGCCATTACTCTCGGAAACGCATTTGTTTGGAAACCGTCAGATAAAACTCCGCTCACCTCACTCTTAATCGCTCAAGCCGCGGTCGAAGCGGGAATCCCGAAAAGTGTTCTCACTATCATTCAAGGCGGCCGAACTACAGTTGAGGCGATTTTGACTCATCCCGAAGTCAAAGCGATCGGGTTTGTCGGATCAACGGCCGTTGCGCGCGAAATATACCGGATCGGTTCGTCGAATATGAAACGGGTACTCGCGCTCGGCGGCGCTAAAAATCATATAATTCTACTTCCGGATGCGGATCCTGAAATTACCGGCAAAGGTATTGCCGATTCATTCACCGGCTGCGCCGGCCAGAGATGTATGGCGGCTAGTGTATTAGTGGCGGTTTCAGACGAGAACTCAAAAGCCGAAATGGATAATTTAATTGGGCGAATTGTGGAATCGGCTCGCGGCCTCACACTCGGTGACCGCATGGGCGCGATTATTTCTCAAGCATCCCGAGAGAGCTTACTGAAAGCCATCGACGAAGCTGTCGCTCAAGGTGCGAAAATTATTTTAGACGGAAGAAAAGTTTCGGCTCCCGCCGGATACACCGGTGGATACTGGCTCGGCCCAACAATTCTCGACAACGTAAAGCCAGGCTCTCGCGCCGCTATGGACGAGCTCTTCGGCCCCGTGCTCGCGATTGTTCGTGTTCGAAGTTTGACTGAAGCTTTAGTGCTCCAACAACAAAATCCCTATGGTAATGCAGTGTCTGTTTTTACGCAAAACGGTGGCGCTGCTGAACGCGTCGCGAGCGAAGGTAAGGCTGGTATGATCGGCATTAACATTGGCGTGCCTGTCCCCCGCGAGCCATTTTCGTTCGGCGGGACTCACGAATCGAAATTCGGCCATGGCGATATTACCGGGATTCATTCTTTAAATTTTTGGTCGAACCCACGCAAAGTGACAACGAAGTGGGCGGCACAAAAAGACGGCAATTGGATGAGCTAGTGCGCTTAGTGAACGGTTTGGCTCGCAAGCAGCTGCTGCGCAAGCGCTAACGTTTCTTCACGAGCGATCAAGATGTCGTTCGGCGGATCGTAGACAACGACATAACGGATCCGGTCGATAATCGATCGCGCCTGGGGATCAGTGAGACGCTGCTCGAGACGATTGACGTACTGGCCAACTTTCCGCTTGAAATCTCCGTATTCGACCTCGTGCAGACTTTCAACTTTACGAATAAACTCTTGGATCATTGAACTGTTGGAATGACTTGTTTCCACGATTAACCTCTAGGTATAACATAGACCATGTTGAACGACCCATCAAGCGACAGCCCCTGGACGACCTTTAAATCGTGGATGACCGAAGCTAAAGCAACCGGGCTTCGTGATCCCAATGCCATGGTCCTCTCGACTTGCGGCGAAAACGGCCAGCCGCACTCACGCGTCGTCCTCTGCAAAGATATTCGTGATGGCGCGATTGTGTTTTACACAAATTACGGCAGTCCGAAAGGCGTCCAACTTCACGAGAACAAGAAATGCGCGATCAACTTTTTTTGGCACGAACTCCATCGCCAAATCAAGATGGAAGGGGCCGTCGAAAAGGCATCCCGCCAAACCTCTGAACAATATTGGGCCACTCGTTCTCGCGCGAGTCAGTTGAGCCAATGGGTTTCGAAGCAGTCCCAAGAGCTAAAGTCTCGTGAGAGAATGGAACGCGAAATCGAAGAGGCAGAAAAGAAGTTTAGCGGCAAAGATATACCCTGCCCAGGACATTGGGGCGGATACGTTTTCACGCCTCACTCGATTGAGTTCTGGATAGGCGGCGTCGGCCGCTTCCATGACCGCTATGGCTTTACCAAAGTCCAGAACGCCTGGAGCCTAAAAAGACTTTATCCTTAAAAAAGTTTAATCTTATTAATGAGATAATGAGTCAGCCTCCAGGAGTCTTGCATCGCGAATTTCATTGTCATTGAAAACGACCCGAAGGTTCGGAACGAGATTTTGCGGTTTATTCGCGAACTCAATCCCGATTCGGAACCGCTTGTATTTGCTAGCAGTAGCGAATTTGAACAGCGTTTTCTTTTGGCGAAAGCCGAATCCGCAAAGCCGAAAGCGCTCGCCGCAAATCCGATTGAGGGTTTAACGCCGGACCTGATTAAAAAAATGCACGGGTATAAATTTTCGAGCGAATCGCCTTTTCCTGGTGACCTTATCGCCATCGATATCAAACAAGACGACTTTTCAGTGCAAAAAACAAATATTTTGACCGGCCAAGTTTTCGGCACCGAGCTCGTCAAAACATTCATGGGCCACCCGCCTTTACAAAACTTTATCCATCCGGATTTTTTATCCAACTTCGAACTTTTTAAAAAACTCGAGTCCGGCAAACATCTTTCGCAATCCTTCGCTTTTCGTAATGCAACCGACGAAGTCTGGATGGTCGAAATCGAGGGACAATACCAAGACGGTCACGGCCATTTCCAGCTTCGCAATAAAACCCGCGAAACTTTGAAACTTTTGGGTATGGAAATTGAAAAAACTGAGGTGCCGCCCGAGAAAACCTTAAACGGCGTCGACGTCGTCTTATTTCGCCAAAACTGTATCGACGACAAAGATGTTCAAACTTGGGTGACAAAGATCGCCGCAATCACGAAAAAACTGAATTTGTGGCCGGCGGATAATCGTCCGAAGTTCATTGCAATCCGGTTCGAAGACGATAAAAAAGAACGCGCGGAAATGAATCACCCCTTTATCGACGACATCTTTTGCCTGCCGTTCGATCGACTCATATTTCTACAAAAATTAGAGTTAATCATGAAGATTCCTGACAAGACCTCTCCTTCGTTTTTATTCGTTCAACAAACAACCCAAGATGTTGAAGTAGCGAAAAAAGTTTCGATTGAGAAGTTTTCGGATCTGGGTTTTGCAATGGCCAATCCGGTTCCACTCGGTAAAGGTACCGGCGGTCATTTTTATTTTCGATTCCCTGGGCAAAAAGCACTCCTTAATTGTTACGCCAAAGTCACGCACTGCCTCCCCCACCCCGAACGCGAAAACGAATTTCTGGCTTACTTCGCTTACTTTGGGCTGACTCGTGAGACATTAAAAGAAATCCGCGGCTACTTGAACCGGGATAGCGGCTACAAAATGCTCGTAGAACAAGATCCGCGCGAATTTGAATACAATCCTGATAACATTTTTTTACGCGAAGATCAGAAGCGCGCAAAGACAGTCGTCGTTATCGACACCGATGAGAAAACTCTTGAGAACGTCACCTCGATTCTAAAAAAAGACATCGGCGGATTAAATGTCGTAACGGACAGCTCTTATTACAATTTTTTCCGCAACCATTTATCGATTGAGAAAGACAAGGTCCTCCCCGCAGAAAGTGAGAACTTTTATTCTCCCCAACTCGCGTTTTTAGTTGGCGTTGGGGACATGAATCTGCAAATGGTTCTCACTCCCCCAAATCCTGAAGACAAACTTTTCGGATTCGACGCCGCTTCACTCTTCGCGACCGCGCAGGGTTGGTTTGAATTATTCAAAACGGAAACCAGCCGAAATCTCGTTCAAGAAGCCGTCTTTCTCATCCAGGGTCACAATCGCATTCGCCGCAACATCGAAGTCACTTCACAAGGTGGTGAGACGCGCACGGCGGCCGTCGAATTTATTCTCGAAGAGAACCGAAACAACGTTCGCATAAACATGGGCCCGCCTGCCGCTACAGAAGCGAAAAGTGTCGAGCGAATACAATTTCTCGACGCTATTCTAATTGATAGAAAGTGCATTTCGGGCGAAGTCGATGCATTTATCAATGGTCTACGTGACGGAGCTACGATCGCGGGGATGAAATG
>JAYTDP010000065.1:0-10133 GCA_043735865.1 Bdellovibrionales bacterium | reverse complement strand
CGCTTTCGAAAATCCGCGATTCAAAAGATGAGCGGGGAGTTTTAGTCTCTCTCACTAAAGCAGGTGCTTCACTCAAAACTAAGGCGGTCTGCATTCCGGCCGACTTGTTAAAATCGACAGATCTCGAACTTACGAAACTCCTCGCACTTTTGAAACCCCTTAAGGATCTCAATCGTATTCTAGGTAAAGAATGAATACGATATTCAGTTTTGGACCCTCTAAATCTGGGGCCAAACTTCGTCACCTTTTCAAACTTTAGACAGTCTTTTCACCTATATACCAGCTCGGACCAATGAAGGTCTGGCCTGGGTCTTGTAATCTAGTGTCCCTATGCGGCTCTATCTCGTAACCCTCATTTTATTCGTCTTCAGTCACGGCTCAGTTGCCGCTCGCAAAGACTTCAGTTGCGACGAACAGCTCACGCCCGCGGCGCGAACGGACGATCGACCGACTTTGAGACGCGACCAAGTTGCTAAAATTACGGCTCAGTTAAGGACTCCATTAAAAACTGGTCTGCACGGCGTTCGAATCATCACTGACGAAGTCGAAGAAACTCCAGACCCAGATCGCCCGCTCCAGTTCACACTCCCGAATGGCAAGACGAAATACATGATTGGATTCTCCGGGCAAAAAGCAATCTACGTCGACAATCTTAAGAATTTATTTGAGGGTGGAATTCACCGCACTCAACCGATCGAATTATTCAATCGCAACGGTTATCAATACGGCGTCGAAGTTGATCCTGCCACCGGCAAAAAAATCCATTACGCTCACAATTCTTCGCTCTGGGATATTTACGCTGTTCCATACAAAAAGGCGGACGGTTCTCCGGCGATTAAAATGTTCGCAGGGGGAATGGGAGATTACGCGAGCGGCCCCAAAGCCGGCCAACCGCTTATGCCAGGTGATGGTTTCATGACCCGACAACGTCTCTTCTTCGAGGGAGAATTCCAATATAAAGCTGGCAACATTAATAATGGTCTCGACGGATTCACTCTCATAGGCTCAGGCCCATATGCTCCGCTCAATCGCCTGACTCCTCGCCAAGGACAATGGATTCTAAAAGATCGCCACGGTACAGGCTTTCAGCACGGGTACGGCGGCGGTCCGGTCACTTTGGCCAATGGTGATCTCTATACGACTAAAGAGGGATGGGTTCCGTTCATTCACGAATCTGTGATCGAACAAAAACGGATTCGCAGCGCCGACGGAAACATTCAAGTGTTGCCATTCCTAACCGTTCAGTCTGTTACGTATCTTGATCCAACATTGACTCAAGTGATGTCGCCGACACGTACAATCTGGAGTCCGATTCGCGCCGATGGGACTGTCTTCGAAGCGGCGCTACGACATGAGTGGAGCGGAAGTCCACTCACTGAAGGTCTACATGTGAATCCAAAATCAAGCGGCAAAGTGATCGGCTCGGCGGAGGAACTAGCAGAAATCCGCGCGCGCGGTGACGAAATTATTTTAGATGGGATGCACAGTCACGGCGAATATTATGGCGAGTACGGCGGGTCGGGAATTAAGTTCGACGAAAATTTTGAAAGCGCAAAACCACTCGTCGATGAGCATGGCGAGATCGAGGATTTCCTAAAACCACTCGCGCCGATTTTCGCGTGGAGAGGCCGTCCGTGTTCGACATTTATCGACGGACAAGAGTATGTGATGGCACACGCAGTAGATCGTTCAAAAATTCCTTCAGGGATCTTAATGAATCGCATGCCAAAAAAAGGGGAAGACTGGGTGCACTTCAATCGCCAGATTATCGCCTTCCCAATCGAGCGCTATATGTTGAATGGTTCCGAGCACATACGAATCAAAGACAACACCGGATTACTCGAACTCCTGTCTAAGTACAGGGCCGTCGATAAGTGGGAGTAACCCTTCCAATACATTGAAAATACTCTGGCTTTTGGTGATGCACCGTGCTAAGTTCGCGCCTTAAATCACCTCAGGAGAGCCATTGGCCACATTCAAAGACCTCAATATTCTGCCGTCCATTTTACAAGCCATCGAAGAACTCGGATACACCGAGCCAAGCCCGATTCAGGCTGAAACACTTCCCAAGTTATTGGGTCAGAAAACCGATTTTATTGGTTTAGCAGCAACCGGCACCGGTAAAACCGCGGCGTTTGGTATTCCGCTTTTAGAGCAAATTGATACGACGGTTAAAAAAACTCAGGCGCTTATCATGTGCCCGACGCGTGAACTTGCGATGCAGGTTTCGAAGCAAATTAATCTTTTAGGTAAACATTTGGGAGTGAAGTCGATCGTCATTTACGGTGGCGCCGGCTACAACGAACAGCTTCAGGGTCTACGCTCAAATCCAACTGTTATCGTCGGAACTCCGGGTCGTTTGATCGACCATCTTGAGCGCGGTACGATGAAACTTGATAACTTAAAAGTTCTCGTTCTCGACGAAGCCGACGAAATGATCTCAATGGGATTCAAAGACGATCTTGAGACAATCATGAGCGCGACTCCGCGAGACGAATCCCACGAATCGAACATTTGGCTATTCTCGGCGACGATGTCGAAAGAAATCCGCCGAGTTGCCGATAAATATTTGCGAAACCCGGCGCAAGTGCAAGTGAATCGCACTGAAATGCTCTCGGCAACTGTTGAGCAAACGTATTACCCATCTCGTGAATCTGATAAGCCAGAAATTTTGTGCAAAATTATTGAAGCGGCTGACGATTTCTACGGAATTATCTTTTGCCAGACGAAAACTCTCGTCACAGATTTAACTCACTATCTCACTGGCCGCGGTTACCGCGTGGACAGTCTTCACGGAGATAAATCTCAAGACCAACGCGAAAAAACCATGCAGGCATTTAGAGACAAAAAAGTTCGCATTCTTGTTTGTACAGATGTGGCCTCACGCGGTCTCGACGTGAAAGACGTTTCGCACGTAGTGAATTATTCGATCCCGCGCGAACTTGATGTTTACGTCCATCGTATTGGACGTACCGCTCGAAGCGGTAAAGCCGGAAAAGCGATCAGCTTGGTAACAGCGGCGAATCGTCAGTTGATCGGTCGAATCGAAAACATGACGAAATCAAAAATTCTCGAGGGGAAAATCCCTTCACGCCGAGAAATCGCCTCTAAGAAAGTGGCCATGATGCTCGAAAAATTCGACAAGGTCGAAAATTCAGACCGCATCGTTGAATTAATCGGTGACGACTGGAAAACCGCTTTCGAAGCATTATCAAAAGAAGAGATTGCGGCACGTTTCGTAGCGCTTTTATCTCCAGAAACTTTTACTGAGCGCGAGCGCGAAAAACCACTTCAGCAGGCGATCCCGCCAGCAGGAAGTGGCCGATATCAAGAGCGCAAACGTAGCGATGAAAATCGCCGTAGTGAGCGCGATGGCGGAGGCGGCGGTGGATTCCGTCGCGATAGCCAGGCTCCTCGTGGAGACGATCGTGCACCACGCCGCGCCGAGCGCAGTGAGCGAGCACCTCGTCGTGATAGCCAGGCTCCTCGCGGAGACGGTTGGGGTACGAGCGCTAAAGAATTCCGCGCCGATTACGATGAATCTTATCGCCCGGTTTTGAATAAAGAACGTAACGAACGTCCAATGAAGAACTTTGTTCGCCCACCGGAAAGCATCGCAGGTGCGGTGTCAGAAAGCCCAAAGTCTTCAGCGGGCGGTGGTAAAGGAAGCCGAGAGCGCCGCCGCGAGCGACGCCTCGGAAAGTTCCAGCAGACCCCTAGCTAAACGAATTCAAGTTTTAGGCATAAAAAAAGGAACCTCGCGGTTCCTTTTTTTATGCCTATTTTAAGATGCCGGTTACAGCTCTTTGCCGATCGCATTTTCGATCGGACGTCGGACGATGAAGAAGATAATCCCCGTCACGATACCGATTGCGCACAACATGCTGAAGTAGCTGTTCTTCGACATAGTGTCGTAGAACGTTCCGAGATAACCGGTCATGTAATTGCCGAAGAAGCTCGACAAGAACCAGAGGCCCATCATTGTTGAAAGGATGGGTTTCGGAGCAACCTTCGTTACCAATGAGAGACCGATCGGCGACAAGTACAATTCACCCATTGTGAAGATGAAGACTGTCCCTGTAAGCCACATGACAGAACCTTTTTCGTCGCCCGGCATTGCTTTAGCAGCCATGATCATAACGATGTAAGCGGCACCGCAGAGTAAGCAGCCGATACCCATTTTCGCGATCGAGTTGGGCTCGTTACCCTTTTTCGCCTGCCATGCCCACACCATGTTCAATACTGGAGCAAACAAGAAGATCATGAATGGATTGAAAGATTGGAACCATGATGAAGGGACTTCCCAGCCGCCGAGCATCCAGTCCGTCTTTTTGTCCGCCCAAATTTGTAGAGTGTTACCCTGTTGTTCGTAAACGGCCCAGAACATGATGTTCAAGAAGCATAGGAAGATAAGTGCGTAAACCGCATTCCATTCACCTTTGGTGAGGGGACGTTTCTCATGCTTCTGCTGTTCGAGTTCGCGGCGAGAATCTGTTGGAAGAAGCCCGCTACCGAGCCAGTAAACGAAGAGGCCAATTAACATTCCCACGCCCGCAGCACCGAAACCATAATGCCAGCCAACTTTTTGTCCGAGCGTTCCACAAACGAGTGGAGACAAAAAGGCTCCTAAATTAATACCCATATAGAAAATTGTGAATGCGCCGTCACGACGAGGATCGCCTTCAGGATACAGTCCACCCACCTGAGTCGAGATATTCGGTTTGAAGCAACCATTACCCAAGATCAAGAAAATAAGAGCTACGAGGAACATGCTCTCGATCGCCATTAAGAAGTGCCCAATCGCCATTAAGAAACCGCCAAGATAAACGGTTTTATATTGGCCGAGAACTTTATCGGCAAGCATACCGCCGAAGAGCGGAGTCAAATAAACGAAGCCTGTGTAAAGCCCATAAATCTGCGAGCTGATCTGTTGGGTCGTCATTTCGCCGAACACGCTCACGAGAATATTATGAAGAGTCGCGTATCCGAGAACGTCCGCGGTACGAGCCGGATCGACGAGGAGATAGTTGACCATGTAAAGTACCAAAAGCGCGCGCATTCCGTAGTAAGAGAAGCGCTCCCACATTTCGGTCAAAAATAGAACGTAAAGGCCAGCTGGATGACCGAGAAATTCTTTCCCGTGCAAGCTCTTGGCGATGGCATTTTTCATCGAATCCCCTTTTATCTGTTATAACGTAAATCTAACCTCGCTTTCGTACCTGAGCAATATGGCTCCGATCAACAAAGAAAAGCCCTCGAAAGGCAAATAGTCCACATGGCATCAGTAGAGATTCAGAACCGACTTGAAAAAAACATCAAAAAGTTAAAGCCATGGGCCGAAAAGCACGGCATCGAAGCGTACCGAATCTACGATCGTGACATTCCCGAGTACCCATTTACGGTCGATTTATACGGGGAGTTCGTCGTCATGAACGATCGCCGCCAAGATATCGACTTTGAAGAGGCGAAAAGCACACACTTGGAAAATATTCGGGCAGCAATTCAGAAACTTTTGCAGCCCAAAGACATCATCATCAAACGACGGACCCCCCAAAGAGCGGCCGGAGAAAAATCGTCCCAATATCAGCGATTGGCTGAAAAAGGTGAGCGCATTTTGGTGCGCGAAGACCCGGCGCGTTTGTTAGTTAATCTTTATGACTATCTCGATACGGGGCTTTTTCTCGATCACCGGTTGGTTCGGCAGATCATTTATAAAAAGTCGGGGATGGGCGCGCGCTTCTTAAATTTATTTTCTTATACGGCTTCAGTTTCGGTTTTTGCGGCAATCGCCGGCTCGATCACGACGAGTGTCGATATGTCGAAGACCTACATGGCGTGGGCGAAAGATAATTTTAAAGCGAACGAAATCGACATCGATAATCACAATTTTTTTGTTAGCGACGTTCAGGTTTGGCTTCAAGAACAAGTCGCGCATAAATCGGCGACTCATTACGATTTAATTTTTCTCGATCCACCTACCTTTTCGAATTCGAAAAAAATGGAAGGCACATTCGACGTTGAGCGTGATCAAGTGGAATTGTTGAGGCGCACGGTTTCGCTTTTGCGACCGGGTGGAGAACTAATTTTCTCAAATAATAAGCGGGGATTTAAATTAGATCCTCTGGTTCATGAATTTGCGAAGGTGCGCGAAATTACGAAGACAACTTTGCCCAAAGATTTTCACGATCAGAAAATCCGCAAAGTATTTAGCCTTGAGCGATTGGCTGCGCCTTCTATTGAGCCTTCGAAGGAAGAGTCTGTTAAGCCGGTGGTTTCGGTCGAAGCTTTCGACTGAGCCAAAAACGGTCACCGCTTCAAACCCATTTACATTCTTGCTCCCGCCAAAACCGTACAAACCCCTGAAAATCCTCGATTTTGCATGGCCCCCGGCTTGCTCTATAGAGCTTCGTTGTACGTTTACTGACATTGTACGTTTTTGAAAATCACTTTTCAGAGCATTCGTGAAGGGCACTTTCCCTCCCCCCCCTCATGAAAGCTAGGAGCTAAAATTCCTTCCCGCTCCTCACGAGTGCTCGGAGAAGTTTATTGATTTGGGCCGAGTGAATCGGCGAACTCGACAGCGCGCTTAATATCTTGCGCAAGCTGTTCCTTTTTCTCTGCTGATTCTTCAGCGCTGCCCGCACGCAAAATCGCCGCTGGATGCCACGATACAAAAATCGCCGGCGCATATGGCGAATCTCTCACCACATTTTTTCTTTCTTCACCAATTTTCGGTAATCGACCTAGCACACTTGTCGCGGCTGTAGCACCTAAGGCAATAATCACTTTCGGATTTAATCTTTTTAATTCAGCTTCGAGCCACGGGCGACACGCGTGCATCTCGGTGCCCGATGGTTTTTTGTGGATTCGGATTTTTCCGTTCCGTTCGAATTTAAAATGTTTCACGGCATTTGTAATGTAGATTTGATCGCGTTTGAGCCCAGTTCTTTTAAGAGCCGCATCTAGAACTTCTCCCGCCGGGCCGACGAAAGGTTTGCCGGACAAATCCTCGCTATCGCCAGGCTGCTCTCCAACAATTACAATTTCGGCGGTCTCCGGTCCCTCGCCGAATACCGTTTGCGTTGCATTTTTAAAAAGGGGGCAGGCCTGACAATTTTTTGCGGAAACCGCAAGATCGCCGAGTGAATCTTGATCTGATACTTTCGCTTGAACATTTTGGTTCTTCGCCATCTCCTGCAAACGGGAGGGCGCCTTTCTCACTAGCTCTCGAATTATTTCGGCCTCAGGCAAGCTCTGCCAGTATTTCTTCGGCATTTCTTTTTGCATGGCTTGAATTTTAATTCGGGCTGGATTGAAAATTGAAGCGTAATACGATTTCCACATCTCATCGAAATCATCTTTAATCGTAAATCGATGTTGAGGGAGGCCAACCCCCCAATGCAGAGTTGTTCCATCGTAATAAGCTGACTTCTCTGGCGTAAAGATGATCCAGGGCTTGTCGCCAAAACGCCGCACGAAAAACGGGATCGCTTCTTCAAGAATATAATGAGAAGGGGAGTGCCAGGCAGCAAACATATCTTGTCCGTGCAGCACGGTTTGTTTAAAGCGCACGAACGCGTGCATCTTGTGAATGTCTTTCGTGACTTGTTTCATCAAGTGATTCGCTTCGACGATATCTTGGTCGCTTACGATTTTTATCAAATGCGGGTTCTCGTGTTTTAACCGGAAGAGTATTCGGTAGAGCAGCGACCAACGTTTTGGTTCGCGCGCGCAGGAGACGAATCGCGCGAGCTCAAGAAATTTCCGCGAGATTTTAAATTCGGACTGTTTTGTGGATAATCTAGCAACGTTTGTGGATTTCGTTTTCGGGGGTTCCGTCTCGTTACTGATTACGCCAAAAAAACTGAGCTCCTGCTCGGCGTCCGGCCATAAAATATTTTCTGGAGGTATATTGTCGCTCAAAAATTTGCGCGCCTCGGTTCTCCACGTACTGAAATTAGAGACGAAACTTGCTTCTTGCATTTAGCTGACCTCCGGTAGAATCAATCGAGACTGCTGCATCGCAACTACCTCCGGAGGTAGTTGCGTCGCGGCACCGGAAATCACTGATTTTTTTGCGCCAGCATCGCCCGCAGGCACATCAAAAAACGACAGTTGCAAATCAGGCGGTTTAATTCGGCTCTCGAGCGAAGTGCTATCGAGTTTCAAGACATCAGGATTGTAATCGGCCGCGGTCACAAAAAACCGGGCGCGATTCCACATCACTCGCAAACGAATCAGATCTTCGCATTTTAAAGCGCGATAGCGTCGCACTTGAATCATTTTATCAACGTTCTTCACGCCAAATCCCGGCACTCGCAACAATTGCTCGCGCGACGCTTTGTTCACGTCGATCGGAAAAGCCTGACGATTGCGAATCGCCCACGCCGATTTCGGATCGAGCTCGAGAGATAGGTCGGGCTTTTCAATTGTCGTTAATTCGTCAGCTTTAAAATCATAAAATCGAATGAGCCAATCCGCTTGATATAATCGATTTTCGCGAACCAACGACGGCTTAATCGTCGGCAATAATGCGTCTGCGTGAGGAATTGGAGAATAGGCCGAATAGTAAACACGCTTTAAATGAAAACCTTTGTAAAGTGTCTCGGACGTTTTCAATATCGTCGTGTCGGTACTGGCAGTGGCGCCCACAATCATTTGCGTCGTCTGACCTGCAGGCGCAAATTTCGGTGTCGACTTAAATTTTCTCGCATCTTCTTTTGTCTCAGCAATTCGCTCTTGAATTTGAGCCATTGAATCTTCGGCAGCCTGAATCGTTTTCGCCGGAGCCAAAATATTTAAGTCAGCTTGCACGGGCATTTCGATATTCGCACTAATACGATCGGCCCAGAGACCCGCTTCTTTAATCAACTCTTCCGAAGCGCCAGCCACTACTTTCAAATGAATGTATCCGCCAAACCGATGCTCTTTTCGAAGCGAGCGCGCGACTTCGATGAGGAGCTCCATTGTCTCGTCAGAACTCCCAATGATGCCCGAACTTAAAAATAATCCTTCGATATAATTGCGACGGTAAAATTCAAGGGTCAGCCAAACTACTTCTGCCGGGGTAAATTTCGCCCGCTTCACATCACTCGAGACGCGGTTGATACAAAACTTGCAGTCGTAAATGCAGTAATTGGTAAGCAGAAGTTTAAGCAACGAAACGCAACGACCGTCGGGAGTGTAGCTGTGGCAAATGCCCATGCCTTCGGTGTTACCCATTCCTCCCGCCGAACGTTTTCGATACGAACCGCTACTCGCACACGATGCATCGTATTTCGCGGCATCGGCGAGGATCTGTAATTTCATTCGAATTTTGTCAGTCGAGATTGGAGGAGGCGTCGAATTTTTAAGAGGGAATAAATCCATGACTTACATATAACTTACACGTTATAAAAAGTCGAAGTCTCAAAGGTCCTAATGCGCTATGTTGGCCCGAAGAGCTCGTCGATTTTCTGCCGGCGAAAATCAAAAATCGTATCGATATCTTTCTTCACAAACCAGCCAGCAGCAAGCCTTCCAGCAAATCCAAGCGGTAGCGCGTATTGAACCCGATCCCGCATGAGAGTTCCACCAGCCGCCGACTTAAAAGTATGCCGATGATGCCATTTCGTATACGGGCCGATCAGTTGCTCGTCAGTAAATGAATGTGGAGGATTCCACTCTTCGATTAAGGTTCTCCAGCGCGCGGGAATACCGCGGATCTTCAAATTATAATTTATCAAAGTGCCTTTGCCGAGATCCTTCGTCGACTTGTTCACAACTTGAAACCGCATTTGTGGCGGCGTGATTTTTTCTAGGTTTTTTTCATCACAGAAAAATTGAAACGCTTTTTCTAGCGGCATCGGCACCCATTGTCGTGCTTCAAACACTTGATATGGTGTCCTGTTCGATTCCGTAATGTCGAAAAGATTGTGGAGTGCTTCGCGCAGAGTTTGGAAACGGAATGAGAACTTCGCGTCCATTAATTTTTTCGGGATCACAAATTGCCCTTTGAGTGCAATGTCGGACATTTCGCCGAGAGCGGCCTTGAGTAGAAACCCAGGAGTCTTAATTCCAATTTGTCCTTTAAAGATCTCGCTCATGATTTCGGTGAATCCGCGATTCGTTACAGGCTCAGGCGCTACAAAGTT
>JAYTDP010000064.1:0-8523 GCA_043735865.1 Bdellovibrionales bacterium | reverse complement strand
TTTACCTTTTAAAATCACCATATATTTAGAGGCACCGGCCACCGTCCCCCATGCCAATCGGGCTAGGCCACTGCCGCTCGCCGTAATTTCACTCGGCACGGATTGCGCAAACTGCGGTGCAGGCAATAGCGCAGCGGGGTGAACTTGCAAACGTTTGCGTGGAGTTCGTGCTAGCGCATCGCCGGATTTCGATAATCCTTCGACTTCGGCAAAATACTCTCCATCAGTAGGGACAAGGACATTTGCTTTTTCTAATTGCGCGGTCTGAGATACGACTTCGCCTGTGGCGGAAGAAGTAACCTTGATGCTGTAAGAAACAATCGCGAGTGGCAAAGGTTTCCAATCGAGTTCGATCGACGGCTTGAGAGACACATATTCGTGATCCACGTTTTCGCCGACTTTACCCCACTCAATAGTTGGCAAGCTCACAATAGAAAACTTGCGCTTTTCGCTTGGTAGGGAAGTCTTCCCTTTGTTGTCGAGTGCAACGATACTCCAGCTATAGGTACCTGCTTTTAAGTCACGGATACGAACTTGCGGAATTTCAGATTCTGTCTCTGAACGACCGGAAGTAAATGTTGGGGATTCAAGGATGACCTTATATTGAGTGGCCGACGGCACGGGTTGCCAGCTAAATGCGATGGACGAAAGCCCAGTCACGGGGGCGGCCATCTTTTCGCCTGGCAAAGGAAGTTCGGCAATTGGAGTTTGAAGTCCTTTAAATAGTTTCACGTCGAATGCTTGCGCCGCACTTGCAACTAGATCTTTACGGCCTTTAATTTGGCCCGAAACACGCCAGTAGAATTTGCCTTGGTTTTTAAAATCCAGATTCAGTAGCTCAGTGCCTTCGACAACTTTGGAGTACGTCGTCTGCTTCATGTCAGCCGTGCGAGAAAGTTCAAATTTTACCTTTTCGAACTGCGACGGATTGGACCAAGCAAATTTCACTTGCGGTGCTTCGTCGCTGAGGACGATCGGCTTATCATTTTCAGGCTCGAGAAGCATCGGCGGGACGATCGCGACAACTTCATTTTTGAAAGTTAAAGTTGTAATCTCTGGTTTGTTCGGGTCCGAAGAGCGAGCGACGAGACGGTAAAACGTTTTACCATACTTCATCGTCGCTTCAAGTTTTCCGACTGGGCCGGCGGTTAGAGTCGAATCCATCGGCTTCATCGACATGCGGGTTGGGCCGGCTTCTAATTTGACCGTGTAAGTGTCATCGAGCGGAGCCCATTCGAATGCGACCTTTTCGTTCTTCGTTTTATCGGTGAATATCGGGGAGTCCGGACTTGGCGAAAGAAGCTTGAACGAAGCGCCGTTCATTGTCTTGCCTTGCTCGACCATTTGCATTTTACCGTTCGATTCAATTTGTGCCGAGCCTTTTAAAACTTGGAGATCAAGTTGACCCGATGCGGATTTGCCCAATGAGAGCTCTGATGAGCCAAGCGCGATTTGTTTACCGCCCGAACTGACCATCATGGCCGTATCTTTTGCATTCCCATCCGATTTGACGAACATGTTCCCTTTTAAAAAATTAAGAGCGACTTTCCCGGCATTCTCTTCGAGAACAATTGCCGAATCTGGATCGAGTTCGATTTTTGTGGACCCGTTTAAAAATTCGATTGTCGCTTCAGAATTGGCCGCAGTACGAATCGCTTCGCCAATGTGTAGGATTTCGTTTTCTTCCACGGGCTGCCAAATCAATTTGGTCACTGGTTTTCGTTGAACTTCATTGTGTGTGATAACCATGCGGGCGATCGGTCGTGAGCGACCGTCATTGCCGAGATCGCGAGCGCTGAAGTGATACCATACGAACGTAATTGCGAATCCGCTCAATGAAACGCCAGCGGCCATGGCCACGCGTTTAAAGTTCTTTTGCATAGGTATCCTCCGAATGAAATATCGGAGGATAGACTTGCGATCTCGTCTGATTTCAGGTGTTTACGACCTTTTCTAGACGCCATTTAAGAAATGAGCGGGGCGGTGCCCGACTAGCACAATGGCTAGTTTGTCTGCGCTATCTAACATGTTGAAATCTCAAGTAAATTTAAGGCTAAATAAGCTCCATCTGCATCCTCGCCACTGATCAAAGTTTCGACAGACGCCGTACGCGTTTGCGCCGCATATCGGCTCGGTCGATTGGCACAACCTCCAAGTCCAATATACGGGCCCGGCGCGTGGCCCAGACCTTGTAATAGTAGTAAGGAAAGCGAGGATACTATGAAAACAGTAAAGCTATTCACACACGTAATACTAATGAGTATTGTACTAGCGGCGGTAACCGCCTGCTCAGGTCAAAAAGAAGGAAAAGCTTCTTTTAAAAATCGTGGCAGTCGTGCCGGGGTGAATGCTCCGACAAACGTGCAGACTGGCGCACCAATCACAAACACTTCGAACTACGGTGTGCTGACTGGATATCAACAACCAGATGTTTATAACTTTTTAGGTGGAGATTCGACGAGCATTGGACAAGTATTCTCTTCTGGTTCAACAGACAACGGAGTTTATTTAGTCGGTCGCCTTCAATACGATTCGAACGGCCAACTCAATCCGAATTCAGTTGTTGAAATAATCGTTCGTGATCAGGGCTATCAACAAAACGGTGGCGAATTCCAATCTGATTTTACGAATTGCACAGATTCTTCGTTCAGCAGCAGCCAGATCTTCGTAACTTGCACCGACAAATCCGGCCAGCTTATTATTAACGGCAACCTTAACAGCAGAACGCTGAACCAAGCCACTTTGTCAGGTTCAATTACCTTTACCACTGAAGGTTTCACTGGCGGCAGTCTTGGCACGTTCTCAATGCGCGCCTCTGCATTAATGTCAGTGTCAGCTCAATAACACAAAGCCTCTAAGTTGCTCCCTTTAGAAAATGCCAGTAGGCTTGGGGGGCATGAGATTTGACCCAATCAGTTTCCATTCTATGGTCGGCGGACTTTCGACACTCGATATCCCGCGCATTCATATCCAAACGACGGACCAAGCGAAAGAATTTGTCCGCTCCTATGGTTACGACGTTTCAAAAGAAGAAGACCTTGCGAAATTGTGGTCGTATCACCGGAAAGCCGTAGCTTATATTCAATCAGAAATTTTGCGCGACGGAGAAGTTCTGCCGGAGGTTCTAACGGACCCCGCCCAATTAAATGAAATTACGAATCTTCTTATCTACGCGAGCACGCAGAACTCGGCCATTCAAAAGTGGTCGTGCGGACTGCTCAAGGTCATTCACGTTTTCGTGCATCTTGAGAACGATTTGTTTGCGCAGTACTCGCACGCGATTCAAGAGCAAATTTTAAAGCCGATCAAAGCGCATATCCATGATGATCCTCTGATCGGGACGATTCTCGGACCGGCGATGGGCGAAAATTCGATAGTCCTTAAAAAATTCGAAGAGAAACCGTTTAAGACGACGAATTCGTCGGTGACGAAACTTTTAGCGAAGCCTGAGCTCGTCGCGTTTTCATTGATGGATAAAATGGGAGTGCGATTTATAACCAAACGTTTGGTCGACGTTTTTCGCGTCCTTCGATATCTCGTGAAGCAGGATATTATTAATTTTGCTCATAATATTCCCGATCAATCGATTAACACGGTCTATCCGCTGAATCTTTTTTTAGAAGTCATGGAGTCGATGACACTCGACAATGTCGAATCTGCCGAAGAGATTGATCGCATATTGGCTGAAAAACTCGACAAAGAAAATCAACGAGCGATTTACAAAGAACGATATAACGCTTTCACCAGTACGGATTATCGGTTTTTGAAATTTATCACTCGGCGGCTGGTCCGAGTGAATCTACCGGGCAGTGATCGCCAGCTGACTTTCTTTTATCCATACGAAGTCCAAATCGTCGACTACGATTCTTATCTCAAAAATCTGCAGGGTCCGGCCTCCCATGCCAATTACAAGGCTAGACAAATTCATCGGGCGCGAGTTCGGATTTTTGGTTTGCGGACCGATGAAGAAATTGGGAGCGAAAACGATCAATGATCGCCAAAGACCCATTCAATCCGACCATCTTTCATAAATGGCTTAGTTATCCGCGCGGCATACTCGCGGGCGTTTTTATACTCGTCTCGATTTTTCTTTTTGGTATTTGGATGATCGTGTCGACAGTGCTTTTTCATTCGGCTCGTCACCAAGATCAAATTTTGTATTCGTGGGCGGTTCTCGTAAAATATATGTTCAATATTGAACTGACGGTCGATGGCGTTCACAACTTGGACGATCAAGGCGTACTTTTTCTTTTCAACCACACGAGCCATTTCGACATTCCGATTTTTTATATGGCCGTTCGAAGGCGCGCGCGATTCGGCGCGAAAATTGAGCTTTTCAAAATACCAGTATTCGCATCAGTCATGCGAATTATGGGCACACTGCCGATTGCACGCGGAGAGCGCGAAAAGGTTTTGCAACTCTACAAGGATTCCATCGATCGCGTTGCGTTGGGAGAAAGTTTTATTCTAGCAGGCGAAGGAACACGACAGCCGCTCGCTGGCGTCGGCGGCAATTTTAAATCGGGGCCGTTTATATTTGCCATAGGCGGCCAATTTCCAATCCAGCCTTTGGTCTTCAAGGGCGGCAATGAAATCTTGCCGAAAAATAAACTTTTCCCTGGGTGGGGGCGGTGGATCAACCCGGTTCACGTCTCGATTTTGCCTGCGGTCCCGACCAAGGGATTGACTCTCGAAGATCGTGATAATCTCAAAGTTGCGGTACGTGATAGTATGGAAAAAGCGTACAGGGCCCTCGACAACCAAGGTTAACCGCTACCTATGAGAATTTGGTTTTTTTTCATCTCAACACTTGTTTCATCATTCGCGTTTGCCGACGAAACCGTTGGTCGTTTAAAAGTCGAAGAGATTCTTTTGCGTCCGACCTATTTTTCTGAAGAAGGAAAAGGCGGGCAGTTTTCTTTTCAAGACTCCATGGTGAGTTTTCAGTGGATGAAGGATGATAATATTTCGGCTCATATTGCGATTGGGTCGGTCCTCGAGCGAAGTGTTCCGGTTTTTTATTTAGAAGCCACTCCTGCCGATCAACTCGGATTTATCGAAGCCTATGCACAATATACCGGAATCTACGGTCATGTGCGCGCAGGCCTAGTGCCTCTCGGCTTCGGCTCTTCGGGTGTCGATAAAAATCGCGATCGGGTTTGGCCGAAGGCCATGCTTTTTTCTGAACGTATTGTGGGCGAGCGTGATTATGGCGTGAGCTTTTTTACGCAGAATAATAATTTTTATACCGAACTCACTGTTCACAATGGCGAAATTGATCAACCTCAGAATGATGGGAACCTCTGGATCACCACTCGTTGGGGATGGGCAAACGAGCGTAAATTTCAGGCCCAATTTTCAGGGCAGGCGGGTCGAACTGATGCGGCGGCGACGACTGCCGGATCGTCGACTTTAGCGGGTTGGGATTTAACTAAAGGCGCGCAGTGGCGTTTTGCCGGCTTGTCGCTGGCTTGGCGTCCGCGTTATTGGGACATTCATTTTAACGGTACTTTCGGCGAACAAGAGCAGAGCGGAAAGACCGACTCTCTCACGACTTATCAGTTCGATTTTATTCGTTACCACGGCCGAAATTGGGGTTTTGGACTGCGCCACGACCAGTTGGATTCGAATACCAAAGCTCACAATGATCAGGTGTTGCGAGAAAGCGCCATGCTTCTCAATCAGAGTGACGACGGGACCTCTCTCGTTTCTCTCGTGTACACCAAGCGGCTCGAAGAAAAATACCAAGTCGGAAACGACGAAGTTTGGCTTCAGTGGCGCGTGACTCCCTTCGTGAAATAAGATAATTTCGAGCTCTCTATAAAAGGGAGCAATATGGCAATTCAATCGATTGGCGTTGTCGGCGCCGGGCAAATGGGCAATGGGATTGCGCAAGTCGCAGCCTCTAAAGGTATTCCGGTTATCATGGTGGACATTGCAGAAGCAGCTTTGCAAAAAGGCATGGCCACAATCGAATCGAGCTGCGACCGCATTATTAAAAAAGGCGGCATGACAGATACGGATAAAAAATCTCTTTTGTCTAAAATTAAAACCTCAACGTCGACGGCCGATTTAAAAGATTGCGATATTGTGATTGAGGCGGCGACTGAGAACGTTGATTTGAAATTAAAAATTTTTCGTGAGTTAGATCAGGTTTGTAAGCCTACCGCTCTTTTGTGCTCAAACACATCTTCGATTTCGATCACAAAAATAGCGGCCGCGACCAAACGCCCAGAAAAAGTGGCCGGCATGCATTTCATGAATCCAGTCCCATTGATGACATTGGTCGAATTGATTCGTGGAATTCAAACGTCTGACGAAACTTTCACGCAAGTGAAAAGTCTCACCGAAACTTTGGGTAAAGTATTTATCGTGGCAAAAGATATTCCAGGCTTCGCGATCAATCGTGTTTTATGCCCGATGATTAATGAAGCAATTTTCGCATTGTACGAAGGAATTGCGACGGTCGAAGATATCGATGCTGGTATGAAACTTGGAACGAATCAGCCGATGGGGCCTTTACAACTTTGTGATTTTGTCGGTCTCGATACAGTACTTGCAATCATGAATGTGCTTTACGACGGCCTCGGTGATCCAAAGTATCGTCCGTGTCCTTTACTCATTAAATACGTCGAAGCTGGATGGTACGGTCGTAAATCGGGCCGCGGTTTCTACGATTACTCTCAAATGGCAAAGAAGTAGAATTTATGAATTACTCCACTCTTGAATTTAAACGCGACGGCGCGATCGGGACTCTGACTTTAAATCGCCCGCAAGCATTAAACGCTTTGAACGCAGAAACTCTCAAAGAACTGGCGAGTTTTTTTAATGCCATGAAAAACGAAAAAGAATTGCGCGCATTAATTGTGACCGGCGCAGGCAAAGCTTTTGTCGCGGGCGCAGATATTAAAGAAATGGACGAGCGAGATCCCTCAACCGGTCAAAAAATGGCCGATGAGGGCCAGCGCGTTTTCGATTTGATCGAGAATTTGCACATCCCGACAATTGCGGCTGTTAACGGATTCGCCCTCGGTGGCGGTCTCGAACTTGCGCTTGCTTGCGATGTGATCATCGCTGCAAAGACTGCGAAGATGGGTTTGCCCGAAGTTTCGTTGGGGTTGATTCCTGGCTATGGCGGAACCCAGCGCCTCGCGCGCGTCGTTGGTAAAGGCATCGCGAAACTCATGACTTTAACCGGTGACATTTATTCGGCAGAACAATGTGAGAAGTGGGGCCTAGTTGCAATGGCGGTCGAGCCGAGCGAACTCCTCGAAACTTGTGCTGCGATTGCGAAGAAAATTGCTTCGCGTAGTCCGGTTGCCGTGGGCCTTGCTAAGCAGTCGATCCATCGCGGACTCGACACGACTCAAAGCGAAGGCATGCAGATTGAGTCCAAATATTTTCACACGGCATTTAACTCGGGTGACCGAGCCGAGGGCGTTCGCGCTTTCATTGAAAAACGTCCGCCGATTTTTAAAGGAACATAAAAGGTGCCCGGCATCATTTCTGCGACTACCAGCATTGTAAAAGGACTCAATGGCTTATAAAGCAAATCATCCCATTCGCATCGTAACCGCAGCATCGCTCTTCGATGGCCACGACGCTTCGATTAATATCATGCGGCGAATTCTGCAAGACATGGGCGCCGAAGTGATTCACCTCGGTCACAACCGTTCGGTCCAGGACGTCGTGACGACCGCGCTTCAAGAAGGCGCGCAGGGTATTGCTGTCAGTTCTTATCAGGGCGGCCACATGGAGTACTTCAAATTCATGAAGGACCTCCTAGTCGAAGCCGGGGCGCCTTACGTCAAAATTTTCGGTGGTGGCGGCGGCGTCATCGTCTTCGAAGAGAAAAAAGAATTAGAGGCGTACGGCATCGATCAAATTTTTCACCCCGAAGATGGGCGACGCCTGGGACTTGAAGGAATGATCGAGACGATCATTCACGCTTGCGACTTTGATGTTGTTGCGGCAGCGGGTGCTGCTGGCGAAAAATCTGGTCCAGCGAAAACGGCTCGGTTTTTCGAGGGGAATCCGATTCCGCACCGTGATCTTGGACTGGCGCTCTCGGCGATCGAGAATCGTGATGCCGGGAAGCCTGGCGACACGATGACATCGCGCGACTCCAGCGTTGGAGTCGCATCGCGTAAAACGCCCCAACTTCTCGAGCTAGAAAAGTTCGTACGCAAATCTGATTTCGCACCACTTGTGTTAGGAGTCACCGGTACCGGCGGTGCTGGAAAATCCTCTCTTGTCGACGAACTTATTCAGAGATTTTTAAATCTCTATCAGGGAATAAAAATCGGCGTCGTCTGCGTTGATCCATCGAAACAAAAAACCGGTGGCGGCCTTCTGGGTGACCGCATCCGCATGAATTCGCTTTCGCGAAATGGCGTGTACATGCGCTCGATGGCATCACGTGGATCGGGCAAAGAGATTTCGCAACACTTGCCGGACGCCCTTAATTTTCTAAAAAAATATTCATTCGACCTCTTGATCGCTGAAACTTCAGGCATTGGCCAA
>JAYTDP010000063.1:0-10512 GCA_043735865.1 Bdellovibrionales bacterium | reverse complement strand
TTCACTTCTTCGACTTTCATGTCATTGACGAGAAGTTCGAAGTAGCGTTTTTTCTCCCATGAGATATCATTGTTCTCTTCTTCTTTATTTGTGCATTTTCCGTCGGCGTCCGTCGCACATTTGAAGTCGACGTGTTTAATCGGGAGCGACAAGACGGGCGCATTATTAAACACATTATCTTGAAAGCGCTTGTCTTTTTCGATCTCAAAAACTTTAATCGCGTCTTTCGTAAATTTAATTTTAACGAGTTTGGACTCGGCGGCCCAGTGCGGTCGACTTGCCGAAGTTGTTCGGCTCACGTTGCCCGTCGATGGAAAGTAGAGGTAAAGATCGTCCGGGTAGTCTGCACCCTCAGGGATGGTCCCTTTTCCTGCCTCAGTTAGCATCGCTTTTTGCGTTTGCGTGTCGGCGTCTTTAAAGACCTTTTCGTACGGACGCTCCTTCGTACAACCTGCGATCATGATCGAGAGCATCCCTGCTGCTGCGATTATTCCATTTAAACTTTTCATCCCTTGCCCCCTTAATTAATAAACAATTGTAATTCTGGCTCCGACGGTCGACTTGTTCTTGTCATAAAAGCTAGCCGCCCACTCGCGCCCGTCTTTTTCAAAGAGGGCGCCCCCTGTCGAGTGAGAGACCGCCAAAGCCACATTTTTTTTCAAATTATAAGAAAGAGATTCTTCGAGCAAAAAGGCTTCTCGGATCACGTTGTCGTACGTAAATCCAGTTTGATAGTAACCATTGATGCCCGTATCGAACTTGTTGTTTAAGTTCACAATCAGCCCGCCCGAGTAGCGAAGGCGATAACTCGTATTTGCGCCGAGATCGGCGTTACGGGTGAATTTGTGGGAGTATTTGAGACCGCTTAACCCAAACGATGCCGTTGCATTTTTGTTCAAGAGCTTAAATTCTTTCGCGAGACTCGCGCCAGCACCAGCTCCACCGCGAAGTGAACTATTGTCGCGCGCTTCATTGTCAGTTGGTAAAAGTGCTTGGGCACTGAAGCCCATAGTCGTCGAGTCATTGAGCCTGATCGGGTCGCGTACAATAGCCAGAGTTGTATTAAGAACTTTAGTTTCTTGTAGCCCATTATAACTTCTTTCGGCCGAGAGAAGCGCCTGAACTCGCGCCTTCGAAGAGATGCGGTAAGAAGGCAATAGTTCAAGCGTTGAGGCAGATTCATCTTGGGAGCTCGTTTGTTCTTCAAGATTGGTTTCTGTCGTTAGGGCGGCCGTTACTGCGAATTTCTTTTTTGTCTCGACCGCCGCAACTTGCTTGGCCGACGTCGAAACGCTCGAAGTGAGTGGTGCCGTCGTGACGAAATCCTGGCCAAACGATGAGTGCGAGACGAGTAGTGCGAGCAGCTGAAGTGCGACGTAAGATTGAGATTTGATTATCGCTCGTAACATGCGGCCTCCGAGGAGACTCAACCGATACAAAATCGATTGGTGCCACTGGCCTTCATTACAAGAGTTGTGCCGTCGTAGAAACGAACGTTCGGTGACAAAACGTCACTTAATAACAGACAACTTAAGCAAAAATGTGGGAGTTGATTTTGGTAAGCATTAGCGAAAGCCTATGTATGGGCGTGTTACGTAAACATATCTTATCTAAAATGCACCACCGTCGAAAGTGGTGTGTTTCTCTATTCTTCTTCTTCCTCTTCCATCTCGAGTTCGCCCGGTGCAGGCAATAAGTCGATCAGGCAGTCGCGCCAGTAGACCGGCACTTCCGTTGAAAAGTCGATGGCGACAACAAACTTGCCCTTACCCATGTGGGAAGCGCGAGTGATCGTTCCATCAAGATCGAGATTCATTTGCGGTAAATATAAGACGACTTGTTTACCGAGAGTCGCATCTAAAGTGAGAGTTCCTTTTAGCGAATCCGGGATTAAATCTTTGCGCTGAATTTGAAGAAGAAATCCGCTTGGCGAAGCATTGATAATTTGACCAGTCGATGCGATGACCGAGTAGTCATTGATGGCCGTCAAATCGTTCACTTGGATGAAATCGATATCTTTACGGTTGGAGACCCGGCGGTCGCTATTGTCATTCTTCATTACTTCTCCTTAGGCTTCATAACCTGATACTTATTGATCGGCGTACCTAGACCAAAGTTAAGTAATTATGAGTGCAACGCCTAAACAGGTCTCGTTTTGCGAATCGATGATACCTTCGCCAAAACTTGATAACCCATTGAAATTTCTCAATTTAAATGAGAATCTATAGGGAAGACCTGATTTGAGCGTGGTTTTTTTTGTGATTTTGATCTGACTTATCGTTTTGAGGCTAAAGTCTGGCGTGGGCCTACTTTCGCTATAGAATGCCGAGTTCAGAGCTTTGAAAGAGGCTTCTTTTGCGACCCACATCTCGATCGGCGAGATGTTGAGGTCGCGTTCTTCTTCGTCCGATATTCGAAGATAGACGGCATCACTCACTTCGCGGTTTGCAGTCTCAATATCGAGCCCGATCGGGTCAGTGGAGATCGCAAATCCTCCCGCCTTTTTTGAATGGCTGATAGAGAAGTGACCTCCTTCCCATTCAAAAAGGTTCTTATTATCCAAAACGGTATCGCAAGCAGTTGCGCATTGAAGTGCGATTCTTAGATTTTCGCGATAGCCCGGGGAAGAAGACGCCCATTTCGGGGAGATCTCGATTTTAACGTTTCGGCCCCCAATTTCGGTGCAGTGTTTGGTTAAGGCTAAAATTCGCTGATCAGCGGGAGAGCTCAATTCTTTGGCCATTCCACAGGATGCCCTGCGGTGATATCTAGCATTCGGCGCAGCGGCACTCGCGCTCTTTCTATAATATAGGAGTCGACTCCTACCTGAGGAGATAGCCTCTCAAGTGCGTGTTTAATTTTATCCAATGTGTTCATCTTCATATATGGACATTGGTTACACGCGCAAGAGCCCTCGATCGGAGCCTGTAACAGCACCGCCTCCGGGCTCGCCTTACGCATTTGGTGAAAGATGCCATCTTCGGTCGCCACGATAAACTTCTGTTTCGGATTGTCGGCCACTTCTTTTAAGAGTCGCGACGTCGAACCGACGACGTCCGATTGCTCGAGAATATTCTCGTCACATTCGGGATGCGCGATAACGACCGCATCGGGATTTTCTTTGCGCATTTCGTGGAGCTTCCGAGCAGAAAACAAAATGTGAACTTGGCAGGCGCCAGGCCAGAGGACCATTTCCCTCCCGCTGACTCTTGATAAATAGCGGCCGAGGTTACGATCGGGACCGAATAAAATCGTACGGTCTTTCGGCACGGCCGCGATGATTTTTTCGGCATTACTCGAAGTGCAAATGACATCTGAAATGCTTTTTACTTCGGCACTCGAATTGACGTAAGTGATCAACACCGAGTTGGGGTGATCGAGTTTCCATTTCAAATACTTATCGTAAGGCGAGTGATCGACGAGGGAGCATCCAGCTCCTAGATCGGGCACAAGAACTGTCTTTGTCGGAGAGAGGATTTTTACCGACTCCGCCATGAAGACGACCCCTGCGAGCAAGATGACCGGATTATCAAGCTTCTCTCCTTGTTGCGCTAGGTACAGGCTGTCGCCGACGTAATCCGCTATGTCTTGAATGTCGCCGTCCTCGTAGAAGTGAGCGAGAATCGCAGCATTGCGTTCTTTTTTGAGGGCAAGAATTTCGTCTCTTATGGCCATGTGACCTATATATCATAGGTTGGCGGAATTGGTATGGTCCGGCCCGACACCTTAAGTGGGTCTAAATATGAGACTGCGATTGCGCCGAAGCTGCATATGCGTTGAAACAATAAAGGAGACTAGAGATGTTCAACGCGCTCAAGTATATTAAGAGTCTGGAAGATGTAGGATTTCGTCGAGATCAGGCGGAAGCACAAGTTCAAATTTTAATTGAGGTCGCCGAAGGAGAATTTGTGACCAAAACAGATTTGGCGAATTTAAAACAGGATATAGAGCATCAGTTTCTTTCGGCAGAATACCGAATCGTCACAAAGCTTGGATTCATTGTTGTCACGACGGTGACCCTAGCTGTGGCACTTCTTGTTTGGCTTATTAAACTTTAACTTACTTCGGATCGCCGTCGCTACCGACAGTTCCGTAGCTCGTGATCACACCAGGCTTAACCGTCGGGGTTGCCAAGAAGGCTTCGTCACGAATATAGCCGAGATAACCTTCAGCACAGCTTACGAGAAGCCACTGTTCGCCAATAGTGACGGTTTCATCTTTCACCGCAGGTGCCGAGCGGGAAGTTCTCGCGAAATTAACACTGTCATCAAACGTTGTGCATTCGACATCAACGTCTTTTCGCTCGAGCTTTAAGTTTACATATTCGGCCGAGCAGAACCCCTCCGACAAATAAATCACACGAGTAAAGTAATCGCCACGATGAACCATTAAATCGGTACTTCCAGTTTCATCTAAAATCGTGACCGCTCGACTGCGTCGAACGCGATATTCCGTAAGCGGAACCAAAGATATATATTTTAGAACCGAATTTCCGGTTTTTGACCACGGATGGTAAAGGCCATTTTTAACGGTACAGGCTTTGACTTGGCCCAGATGGCGCAGACTTTGTTCAACAGTGATTTTCGTAGTACCGGCGATTTTGGCATTCGAATCGATGACCGGCGAGGGATATTCGTTACTCCAAAAATTGTATCTCACGTCCCGCGCGAATAGGCCATCACGGATGACTTTGAGCGTGGTCGACATCGGAGTTGCAATTGCGACAGCCGAAAATAAAATCCCGGTCACGATTATGAGTACTCTATTCATATTAGATTTCGCCGCCCTTGAGCGTTGTGATGATCGACTTAGATGTGGTCTTGAGAGCTTCAAAAACTCCACGGCCTTCGCGAGCCGAACCTTCGAAATCAGGCGCATTAAATTTATTAAGGGCCGATCTCAATTCAGCCAAAGGAAGAGCATTCGGCAAATCACGCTTATTGTATTGAAATACAAAAGGAATGCTCTTGATGTCCGTACCTTGGCGCTCCAGATTCTTTTCTAAATTTGCGAGAGACTGAATGTTTTCTTCCATACGTTCAGCCTGAGAATCCGCGACGAAGATAATCCCATCGAGACCTTTTAAAATGAGTTGCCGACTGGCATCGTAAACAACCTGGCCCGGAACAGTATAGAGATGAAAACGCGTTTTAAATCCACGTATTTCGCCAATGTCGAGCGGGAGGAAATCAAAGAACAGTGTGCGCTCTACTTCGGTTGGGATTTCAACCAGTTCGGATTTATCGTCGGCGACAGTTTTTTGGTAAACCCATTGGATGTTTGTCGTTTTGCCACTCAAAGACGGACCGTAATATACGATCTTGCAGTGAATTTCTTTAGCGTTGTAGTTAATGAACGACATCTACAGTTCGACCTTCATTTAAAGTTCTACGCGGTTTTCTAAAGCGCGCCCCAAAGTCCGGTGATCGATAAAATCAATATCACCACCGATAGGGATACCATGAGCAATCCGCGTTACTTTAATATCCTTATCCCGTAACTGTTTGGCAATATAAAGAACGGTCGTATCGCCTTCGAGATCGGCGTCGAGAGCCAAAACCAATTCTTTCACGCCGTTATCTAAACGCGCGAAGAGCGGGGCCAAGCGGATATCTTCAGGCGAAATCCCATCGAGAGGGGAGATCGCTCCGTGCAGAACATGATAACGACCTTGAAAGGCGCCCGAAGAATCGAAACGGGCGATGACCGCCGGATCTTCAACCACGCAAATAATATCGTCACGGCGGGAGGTATCTTTGCACATTACACAGAGGTCTTCTTCCTCTGTGAAGGTGAAGCACTGCGGGCACTCGCGAACTGTGTCGACTACATTTTCGAGGGCAGATCTGAGGGATTCGTTATAAGCCAGAGGGCTTTTCAAGATGTGATAAGCCAAGCGTTGGGCGGTCTTCGGCCCGACTCCCGGTAACTTCGCGAGTTCATTTATCAGGCGATCGAGAGAAGGGACGTTTTGGATCATTTGTGCCTCTTGAGCGGTAAGTGCGTCAGCCGTTAAAGGTTCCGCGACTCAATTAGAACATACCTGGCATGTTGAATCCACCAGTGACTTTCGCCATTTCCTTTTCAGAGTCAGCGCGAGCCACTTTTAGTGCATCATTTGTCGCTGTCACGATCAAATCTTGAAGCATGTCGACATCGCCGGCTGACATTACGTCAGGCTTGATTGCGATATTCACGACGTTCAAGCCACCATTCACTTTGACGGTGACCGCATCGCCACCAGACGAGCCAGTGTACTCTTTGGCCGCGAGCTCTTCTTGGATCTTCTTCATCTTCATTTGCATTTGGTTGGCTTGCTTCATGATATTTTGTAAGCCGCCGCCCGCACCACCGAAGTTTTTCATCTGCTCTCCTTGATAGAAGTAATTTTGGTACTAAAAATATTTTTTGCCGATTTCACGAGGGGATGATTTTCAACATCCGTTTCTAACTGCTGCTTATCAGCTGCGCTTTTTTTTTGAGCCACTTGGCTGGCACTTTGAGTGGTGGTCGACGCGTCTGAAAGTTCTTTAAAAACGACTTCTAGGTTTTGACCCCAGAATGTCGAAATATAATTTGTCATTTTCCGTTTGAATCCCGCTTCGGCAACTTGAGCGGTTAAGAATTTATACTTCTCCGGGATTCCCAATTCAATTTTATCACCAGTTAATTGCAGCACGTGGAGATGCTCAATCTTGGCCGCCACGGTCGTGTTTACTTTTTTAATCTTCTCAACAAGATCGAGCCAGCGAGATTCACCCGGCGGTTCACTCGAGGTTGGTGGAGGTGTAGGCACATAAGCAATTGGTGAAGATTGGTTTGCCGCAGGTGTCGGTTTCGCCGTCTTCGGATGCGCCGCTTGAGACAGCGCTGCTAAATGCTGAGCGATGTTCGCTCCCTTAACCGCATTTGGAGCATTTGCCGGTTGCGAGACGAGAGGATCTTGCGTTGCCATCGTGGCAAATTGCCCTGAAGCGAATGCTTTCGCCAAATCTTGAATTCGAGGCGCAAGCGCCATACGAAGCAGAACCATTTCGAGAACAACGCGTGTATCCTGTGCGCGATGAATATCTCCGGCCCCTTTTAACCCCATATCGAAAAGTAAGTGCACATCTTCTTCAGTTAAAGAAGCGCTCATTTTTTTGAGCAAATCGATTTCTTCATTCGCAAGATCAACGAGTCCGGTCGCATTATGAGGCGCAATTTTGATAAGAAGTAAATGGCGCAATTCTTCGAGGAGATCGCGCATATAAACGATCGGGTCGTACCCGCTCGAGAAGAGCTTCTCGATAACCATCGTCATTTTTTTTACGTCGCGATCGATAAGACCCTCAACAGTCTCAACTATCATGCGGCGATCGGTAAGGCCGAGTACGTCGGTCACTTTATCGAGACTGAGGTGGCCGCCCGAAAAACTGATCGCTTGATCGAGAAGCGATTGGCTGTCACGCATTGATCCGTCACCTTGGCGAGCGATCGCCCAAAGAGCTTCGTTGTCAGCTTTCACGCCTTCTTTTTCGCAGATATGTTTTAAGTGATCGGCAATCAGGCGAGTCGAAATGCGACGGAAATCGTAACGTTGGCAGCGAGAGAGAATCGTGTTCGGAATTTTTTGAACTTCAGTCGTCGCCATAATGAAAATCACGTGTGGAGGTGGCTCTTCAAGAGTTTTTAAAAGAGCGTTGAAGGCGCTTCCAGACAACATGTGAACTTCGTCGATGATGTAGATCTTGTATTTGCCGCTCGAAGGCATGTAGCCGACGCTTTCGCGAAGTTCGCGGATAGCATCAACGCCATTGTTGCTCGCTCCATCAATCTCGATGACATCCACGGCGCGGCCGGTGGCAATGTCTTCGCAGTCTGAGCAGGCCCCGCAAGGAACAAAGTCGAGAGCCTGACCGCAACGTAAACTTTTAGCTAAAATTCGGGCAGTCGAAGTTTTGCCGGTACCTCGCGGTCCGGTAAATAAAAACGCGTGGGGGAGCCTGTCGCTTTTCAGCGCATTCATCAAAGTTTGCGTAATGTGCGTTTGGCCCACTAACTCAGAAAAATTCTGAGAGCGCCATTTGCGTGCAATGACTTGATACGACAGTTGAAACCCCTCGGAACGTAAAAGTGGCCGAGCACCCCATATCACTTAGAAACCGAAGTGCCGTTGCTCCCTTTCGGGCCTAGCGGGATTCGTTCAGTCTGCCAATGTACGGGACCCGGCCGCGTGCAATGTAACAAAAAACGAGCATCGAATGACACCTTTTTTATCTAAACTCCGGCGCCGAAGTCGCATTGCGGCAACCGTGGCCGAAAGCTCCTTTTCGATGTGACGCCGTCAGGCCGCCCGGATGCTCGTTCTCCTCTCAAAGCCTCCTCCTTTTGATCTCGCATTTGCAATGTTCGTTGAAAAAAAGGAGACACATGCGAACCAATATTTTGATTTTTTTAGCTATTTTCAATGCGTCCAATTCATATGCGAAGAATTACATCGTGGGAGGAGAGGAAGTCGGAGAAAACGACCCCATAAAGGCAGCCACCGTTGGAATTTTTGATCCTTCTCCGGATGGTCATTCAGGATCGCTTTGTACGGGCACTCTGATTCGTAAAAATCTGGCGGTGACGGCCGCTCATTGCATACAGAGCGCAGCTGCCCGCCCGCTTGTCATCTTTGGCAGAGATATGCACAAACCAGATGTTGTAAAGCGGCAATCCGACGGCGTAGCAGTTCACCCGAAGTGGAATACGCACGACGAAAAGAAAATGGATCAAGGCGATATTGCGCTGGTCCGATTTCCGGGCGGTCTTCCGAAAGGATACAAAACCGCACCAACGGCAAAATCGGACAAAGGAATTCAAAACGGCGCCAAAGTAGTTTTGGCCGGCTTTGGAATTTCAGATGCACGTAAGAAAACCGGCGCCGGCCGCCTCCGAAAAACTGAAGTCAGCGTTTTAAAAAGCCGACGCGGAAAAAGTGAAATGGTTTTAGATCAGTCCCACGGCCATGGGGCATGTCATGGAGATTCGGGCGGACCCGCATTTATCCGCGACGGAGCCAAAATTATTTTGGCAGGAGTGACCAATCGCGGTTATCCAAACAATGCGCCTGACGATTGTAATCATCAGGTTGTTTATACGAAGGCGCGCGCCTATTCTCCGTGGATAAAAGAGAGTGCGTCACGGATGGGCGGGGGCGCACCAAGCTCGGCTGGGCCTGAATTGCCAGGCTTAATGGCAAAGCGAACGCGACATAAAAAGTCCCGTGGGACGGCGCGGGTTCCCAAGAAGCATCGTAAAAGTCGACCAAGGAAACTTCTTCATTTTTCTCATAAGGGTTTCTTTGCACATTAAAAAACTGCTAAAGGTTTTTCAACAAAAGGGGATCACATGATTCAAAATTTACTACTCATCGCAACTTTATTAACAGCTCCAGCCGTTTTCGCCGCAACTCCAAAGTGCGCCAACAAAGCTGTCGAATCTGCGGTAACAAAAAACTTTAAACGTTTTGGCGCATCAACAAATTCGTGTGGTGCCACGCTTCTCTCTGCAGGTGAATATCGTGAAACATATCTCGTTTGCGTATCCGACGAAACCGATCCAAGTGAATGGGTTGTCGTCATCAACACAGTTCAGTGCAAGGTTGAGTACGCTGGCACTCAGAGTGAGTCTGAAACTCCGACTTTTGATTCTCTCAATCCGGCGCAACTCTTAAAAACGCAAGAATGCAGTGCCGACCAGGGTCTCGACGGCAAAGTTCACTGCCAGTAGTTAGAGTTTGTTTGCGATCCGGGCGAGCGACTCGGTTTCGCTCGCCCAGGTATTATAATCCAAATATTGTGGAAAAAGCCGTGGGAAAGAAGGATCTTCCCACCGGCGCGCGATCCATGCCGCGTAATGAATAATTCTTAAACCGCGCATCGCGGGGATTAATTCTAAGTCTTCGTCATTGAAATGCCGGAACTCCTCGTACCCTTTTACAAGCGCATCAAGCTCTTTCAAAGTTTCGTGTTCTTCGCCCGGCAAAAGCATCCAGAAGTCCTGTACCGGTGTTCCCATCGCGCAATCGTCGAAGTCGACAAAGAAATATTCGCGCGGCAAATTTAAAGCATCAACTTCAAGTATGTTTCCTTTATGACAGTCGGCATGAATTCGGATTTTCTTCAAAGGATCGAGGCGATCTTCTAAGAACTCTAAAATAGTTTCGGCGGCATCGTTATAGGAATTTCGGACTTCCGGCGAAATCCAATCTTGAAGCAAATCTAAATTGTCCCAGCCATAACCTTGAGTTTCTAAAATAGGACGGTGATAAAATTCTTTTTGTTCACCAATGTTATGCATCCGCGCTAGCGAGCGCCCAATTTTGACCATATTTTCTTCGTTTGCTTCTTGAACTAGGCGGCCAGTCGCTTTTGGGAAGACCGCCATCCACAAACCATTTTGTAAAGTGAGTGTCGAACCGCTCGGCTGTTGAAAGGGCGCAACCACGGGCAAATCATTCTGCAGCAGGTCGTGGATAAATCCGTG
>JAYTDP010000062.1:0-3042 GCA_043735865.1 Bdellovibrionales bacterium | reverse complement strand
TAAGCTTGAGCTAAAGATTTTACTTTCACGACAATTTCAGAAATAGAGGCGCCGGGGCCAAAAACTGCGGCGACTCCCCCACTCAATAACTGCTTTGCGTCATCGGGCGGGATAATTCCGCCGACAAATATCGGTTTGCCCAAATCTTTCTCTTTCATGAGCCGCTGGATCTCTTTTACGAGAGGCAAATGCGCGCCAGAAAGAATCGAAAGGCCGACCACGTCGACGTCCTCTTGGAGCGCCGAATTCACAACCATCTCAGGCGTCTGGTGCAATCCTGTATAAATCACCTCAAAACCGGCGTCGCGTAGCCCGCGGGCAACAACTTTTGCACCGCGATCGTGACCATCCAGGCCTGGCTTTGCTATAAGAACTCGAATCGGATTCATAAAATTTAAAATATCCGACAAGGAGTTCCTGTGTCATCTGATTTTCGCGCCCTCACCATGTTTACCGAAGATGAAAATGCATTCCGTGGCGCTGTCCGTGAATTTGCTGAAGGCGAGATCAAGCCGTTAGTTCACCAAATGGACCAAGAAGCGAAGATGAACAAAGACCTTCTGCCGAAGCTCTTTCAGATGGGTCTGATGGGAATTGAAACTCCTGAAAAATACGGTGGAGCGGGCTCATCATTCACTATGGCATGCCTTGCGATTGAAGAAATTGGCCGCATCGATGGATCGGTTTCAGTCATGGTCGACGTGCAAAATACTTTGGTTACAAACGCAATGATCAAATGGACGACGGATAAACAAAAAGACAAATACCTTCCTTTGCTTGCGCAAAAATTGGTGGGAGCTTACGCACTTTCTGAAAGCTCGAGCGGATCCGACGCGTTCGCATTAAAATTAAAAGCCGAAGACAAAGGTGATCATTACGTTTTGAATGGTCACAAACTTTGGATCACGAACGGTAATGAAGCCGATATTTTCTTGGTTTTCGCAAATGTTGATCCGACAAAAGGATATAAAGGCATTACCGGATTCATCGTTGAAAGAAGCTTCAAAGGTTTCTCAGTCGGTAAAAAAGAAGACAAGCTCGGCATTCGCGCTTCATCAACTTGCGAATTACTCTTCGACAATTGTGTTGTGCCAAAAGAAAATGTCTTCGGAGAAGTCGGTAAAGGTTATAAAATTGCGATCGAAACTTTAAATGAAGGGCGAATCGGCATCGGCGCGCAAATGCTCGGCATTTCTCAAGGCGCCTACGATGCAACTGTTCAGTACATCAAAGGCCGTGAGCAGTTTGGTAAGTCGATCGGCTCATTCCAAGGGGTCCAGTTCCAATTGTCCGAAATGCGCGTGATGCTCGAAGCCTCACGTTTGCTAGTTTACAATGCCGCTAGACTAAAGGACGCCAATCAGGATTTTATTAAAGAAGCGGCGATCGCGAAGCTCTATTCGTCTCGTACGGCAGAGAAAATTTGCTCAATAGCTGTCGATTTATTCGGTGGAAACGGCTTTACCAAAGAATACCCAGTCGAAAAGTTTTGGCGCGATGCCAAGATCGGTCAGATTTACGAAGGCACATCGAATATGCAGCTCCAAACGATTGCGAAAATGGAGCTGTCTTAAGGCCGCCCGACCAACGGCCTAAACGCGGGCCAAATGCTCCATCTGATTTGTCGAAATTCCGAAAAGAATTCGATGAGTTGCTTCAATCGATCGAAAATTTTCAAATCCACTTTTGCGGTGGCGCTCATCGCGCTTTTTGCGACACACGGATCGTCGGCTCACGCGATTTTTGAAGAGAACGATCCTAACTCGATTTACATTTTTGATGCCGGCCTCGCTTGCAAAATAAAAATCCAGAAGCCGTGGCAGAACTTCGCAGCCATTTTTGGCTTTTCGTCAATCCTCTACGAATCATCAAAAACGGATAATGAAAAAAGAGCGATGCTTGGATTTGTTATTACTCCGTTTGATGATGTCGATCTCACAAAAGAATCAGGCGAAAAAGAATTCGAAGCTTTCCGAAAGGCCAAAGCCGCCTACGTAAAAGAAGAAGGCGGCACTTTCATCGGCAGCGCTGAATCACTCAAAGGTGAAAACGGAATTTACCGTATTGCTGTCAAATATCGCCTTAATGATGAGAACGTAAAAGACTCGAGCTATTTCTTCTTGGTTCACGGGAGGCTCGTCCACGCGAAAGCTCTTTTTGCATACGATGATTTCGACGAAGCTGACATCGAAAAACAAATTCTAAATATTCTCGCGAGCATCCAATGCCGCGAATGATTTTTTACCGCGCATTTTGTGTTCTTCTCTCAAGTGCGCTGTTCACCGCGACACTACCACTGCAACAAGCGCTTGCTACTCAGCTAGCAGGGAGCGTAACTCGCGGCGCACTTTACGGCGACAATGACGTCGACGGCGTTCGCGCGCCTGCTTCGACTAAAGAAGCACAGTGGCCAGCTAATGGAACTGCCGCCGTGCTTCTCTCCGCCTGCCAAGATCCTGAGCACGTTCGCTATTCCCCTCGCACTCGCGGCCCGGGCGGGCAATACGTTTATTACCGATACCTTGCGAGACCGAATGCTCCGATATTCGAATGTCGCGGTGTCGGCGCTGGTCCTGTCTCGCGAAAACTAACAGTCACTCAAGCCGACATCTGCACCGATTGCGACAAATCGCAAGGCCGCGGCGGCCCCGCACAATCACTACAAGAAATTGCCGCGCAAGTTTCAACGACTGCGCGCGCTCCGCAATGCCCGTACTTGAAAATCGATGCGAGAGTGTTTACCTCTGGACTTCAGTGTTTTGATAGCGCCATTAAAGGAATTATCGCAAGCCTTATGGACCTCGTCAAAGGCATCGGATACCTGGCGAACGCGGGCTATGAATGGGTAAAAGGCAAATTATTTTCGCAGGCGCCAGTTCAGCGAACTGACAACATGATGACGAAGGTGCTCAATTTTCTGCGCACAATGACCTTTAAGAAATATTTAGAGCTACAGCTAAAGCCTTTTTTATTCCTTCGCGATTTGGCGAAGGCATTTGCGGTCAATGTTTATGAAACATCGAAGAATTCCGCAAATTGCGA
>JAYTDP010000061.1:0-7220 GCA_043735865.1 Bdellovibrionales bacterium | reverse complement strand
ACGAATGGATGAATACGCGCTTCAAAATTTCGATTACCTGAAATCACCGAAACAGTTGCGATGCCGCTTTTTTCGATGGCACCTTGAATCGCCGGCGGGAGTGGCCCGCTGTTACCGATACAAGTTGCGCAACCGAAACCTGCAATGTTGAACCCGAGAGCTTCGAGCGAACCCATAAGACCTGAGGACTCGATATAATCTCGAACCGCGAGTGAGCCTGGAGCGAAAGTTGTTTTCACCCATGGGGCCGATCGCAAGCCTTTGGCGACGGCATTTCGCGCCAGAAGGGCCGCGCCAAGCATAAGCTCTGGATTCGAAGTGTTCGTACACGATGTGATAGCCGCAATGACAATTGAGCCGTGAATCAAATTGTAATGAGATCCGTCAGGGAGAGTGATCTTTTCAAACGCGCCCAATGTTCCTAACTCTTTATCGGGGTGAAAGGTTGCTTTCTCGTAAGCGATCCCTTTCATGCTGTCGCTCATCTCCGTCCATTGCTGAATCACTTCCTTTTTATGAGTGCTGAGAGAATCTTGATAGCGGCCAGCTAAGAACTGGCGGAAAGATTTGCGAACCTGTCCCAGTGGAACTCGATCTTGCGGTCGTGCTGGTCCGGCCATCGAAGGCTCAACTGTCGCGAGATCTAATTTTAGCGTATCGGCAAATACAGCTTTGTTTGTGCCCGTCGCCCACATGTTTTGCGCTTTGAAGTACGCGTCGGCGCGATCGGCTTCTTTTTGACGGCCGGTTGCGCGCAAGAATTCAATAACCTTTTGGTCAATTGGGAAGATGCCACAAGTAGCGCCATATTCGGGAGACATGTTAGCGACAGTTGCGCGATCGGCGATCGTGAGGTTAGTGACACCCTCACCAAAATATTCGACAAATTTTCCGACGACATTCCGTTTGCGAAGGATCTGAGTAGCAGTGAGGACGAGATCGGTTGCAGTTACGCCAGCTCGAAGTTTGCCGGTGAATTCAAAGCCAATTACCTGCGGAATCAGCATCGTGCACGGTTGGCCAAGCATCGCGGCTTCAGCTTCGATGCCGCCAACGCCCCAGCCGAGCACGCCGAGACCGTTAATCATCGTTGTGTGTGAATCGGTACCCACGAGAGTATCGGGATAAATGAAAGTCTTTTTGTCCCATTCGCCGGTCATCGCAACGTGAGCTAAATGTTCGAGGTTTACTTGATGGCAAATCCCGCGGCCCGGAGGCACCACGCGGAAATTTTTAAAAGCCTTCTGGCCCCACTTTAAAAATTCGTAGCGCTCGCCATTTCTTTGAAATTCGAGATCGATGTTTTTTTGTAATGCTGATTTTTCTCCGTAAAAATCCATTTGAACCGAATGATCGATGACCAAATCGACGGGGCGAAGTGGGTTCACCTTTTGAACGTCGCCTTTGCGGCTGATCATTCCGTCGCGCATGGCCGCCAAGTCAGCAACAACCGGAACGCCGGTAAAATCTTGAAGAAGCACTCGGCCTGGAGTGAATTGGATTTCGACCTCTGATTCACCTTTAGGATCATTTCGCAAAACAGCTTCAATATCTTTTTTCTGAACGGCCTTACCGTCTTCGTGACGAAGTAAATTCTCAACAAGCACTTTCATGCTGTACGGAAGCTTCGACATATCGATGCCCGTCGTTTTTTCGAGCTTGGCGAGGGAATGGTAAGAAAACGTCTCGTTGCCAATTTTAATGGTTTCGAGCGTGCCGAATGAATTCATATGACCTCTTTATGTAGAGATCACTTATAGCTCATTTTTCAAGAGTCGAGTAGCACGGCAACGCGTTCGTTGCCGTGCGGCTATTACGCGAGTAAGCTACGAAGCATCCACGCTGTTTTTTCGTGGAGTTGAATTCGCTGAGTGATCAGGTCTAAGGTCGCTTCGTCATTTCCTTTATCTGCCAAAGGAATGATTTTACGAGCTGTCTTCACCACCGCTTCATGGCCCTTCACCAAGTCACGAATCATATCCGTCGCGACCGGCACTCCATCTTCTTCGGCAATTGTCGAAAGTTTTGCAAATGCGGAGTAGCTACCCGGAGCAAAGACCCCGAGTGAGCGAATACGTTCTGCAATCAGGTCGACGGCCAAAGCGAGTTCAGTATATTGGGTTTCAAACATCAAATGGAGAGTTTGAAACATCGGGCCGGTGACGTTCCAATGATAGTTGTGAGTTTTTAAATAAAGCGTGTAACTGTCGGCAAGAAGACGGCTGACGCCTTCACCGATTTTTAATCTATCTTTTTCTGGGATCCCGATGTCGATACCGACTGGGCCTTGGGTTATTGGCGGTGATTTTTTTGTCGCATCTTTCTTCGCTGTCTCTTTTTTGGTCATGTTGCCTCCGAATGAAACATAATCATTCAATTGTTTGGGTTTCGAATTAAAATTTCGTTAAAAGTTTGAACCTGAGGATGCCGATCCTGCGCAGGAGTGCCTGGTCGAACTACATGAATGGTTTTAAGCCCCGCTTCACGTGCGGCATCCAGCTCCTCGACGATGTCAGACAAAAATACGATTTCAGAAGCGGCAAGGTTTAATTTTTTCGCGATCGTACGATAAGAATTCACTTCGCGTTTGCTACCGACGTCGAGATCGAAAAAATTTTCGAGATAAGAAAGCAAATTGCCTTTCTCGTTATATTCGAAAAACAAATGCTGAGCTTTGACAGAACCTGACGAATAAATTCCGAGGCGGAGGCCGGCGGATTTCCACTTCTCCCAGGCGCCCTTAACATCGTCGTATAAGTGGGCTTTATAAACTTTGGCTTTAAAGCCCTTTTCCCAAATGCGGCCTTGAATATTTTTAAGCGTCGGATGTTTGACGTCTTCGCGAATCCAGGTGAGAAGCTGATCGATCGCTCCATCGTCGGATGTATGGCCCGTTTCTTTCAAGCACGCACGGATTTCGGCATTATTTTTATTAGAGCTGACGAAGTTTCGCATTTCACGCGCGGAATAAGGGAAGAGCACGTTCTTGACGAAGGCGATATCCGAAGTGGTTCCTTCGACATCCATCAAAACGTATTTTACGTTTTCAAGTTCGACCATCAAAATCCCAATCTTTCGTACGCCATGGACTCGAATAAAAATTCATAAGTTTCGACGTGCCTTCGGGCTTCTTTTAGATCTCGGCCCCAAGTGTAGAGTCCATGCCCGGCGATAAGAAAACCATGAATCGTATTAAAATCGAGGTCCTCCATCCAGCTCACGAATTCCTTCATATCTTGGGAGTTCGACAGAACGGGAATAGTCTCTTTGACGAGGTGAGATCGGTTACCTTGAAGACCTTTTAGAAGTTCATACCCGGTGATCTGAAGCTCGCGATCTTTTTCATGAGCCAGGGACAAGCGTGTGCCAAAAATAGAATGCGTGTGAAGGACAGCTCCTACTCTTTCGTCGTCATAGAGCCGGCAATGAATGAGAGTCTCGGCTGACGGCTTCTCACCGAGCGGTGCAACGACTTCTCCGGCGCGATTCACAACAATTACGTCAGCTGCTTCGATGGCATATTTATCGACGCCGCTTCGGGTGAGAGCGATGTATTGACTGTCTAGTTTGACTGAGTAATTCGAACTCGTCGCCGGCGACCATCTCTGTTCGGCGAAGAAGCGGCCGACGGCTGCGATTTCTTTCGCCGTCGATTTAAATTTATCGCTTTGAAGAATCTCACCCGGGTTCATTTTAGTGAGCCTTCTGATGAGAGGCGTACTAGAGTGCCTGAGTATTTCGCCACCCAGCCATCTTTACTGGTGAAGTAACGGACAGCCTTAATCCGCTTTTTCTCGTCGAGCACAAACCAATGCTCGGTTTCGGCAGGCACGCGAATATATTCTTCCGAACCAATTGTGAGAAGAGCTTGTTGACCGCCCGGCATGACGAAACCGAAAATACCTGATCCGTCGATGATGTAGCGAACTTCGTCGTCTCCGTGCCGATGAGTTTTATCGAAAATGGCGAGCATCTCTTCAAGCCTGGGCACTTTCGAATGAAGGACAACCAGATCGCGAGTCTCGTAGCCGAACTTTTTTCTCTGCTCTTCGAAGCGGCTGTCGAGAGCCGACAACAGCAGATCCTTTTCTTGATCGGTCAAACTGTCGGCGGCGAGTAATTCACGGATTTGCGGAGTTTTTTCGATTGGCCAATGTGCCAGTTCAACTTTTAACGGCAAAAGCGCCGTGCGAATTTCTTCGAGATCGTGAAAGGCGGTACCATCTTCGAGACGAAAGTGAGCCATTAAAACCCGCCTTTGTACGAACGGATGCTTTGGCAGGCTTTATCGAGAACATCATTCTCGACTGCAAAATGAGCGCGAACATAATTTTCTCCGACCGCAGACGCAAAGAAGGACCGACCCGGGATGGTGGCGACTTTCGCCGCCTCCAGTAGGCTCATGGCAAAACGTTTTGAATCATTGAGTCCGAACTTCGAAATATCCGCTAACACATAATAAGCGCCCTGAGGGACAATCGGCGTCATGCCAGCGTCATTGAGAGCTTCACACATTTTATCGCGGCGAGCTTGCATATCAGTTTGCAAATTTGTGAAGTAACTGCGATCAACTGAGAATCCAGCTTCAACCCCATATTGAAGTGGAGTCGGCGCACAGACGTAAAAGAGATCGTTCGCTAGGCGAATTTTTTGAGCAATGGCCGCGGGTGCCGCGACATAACCGAGTCGCCAGCCCGTAATCGAAAATGTTTTCGACAAACCCATAAGCGTGATTGTGCGATCTTTGAGATCGGGCAGGCTCGCCGGGCTAATATGTTTTCGGCCGTCGTATCGAAAGTACTCATACATTTCATCGGTGATGACTAATAGGTTCTTAGCCTTCGCAATGCGTCCCACCATTTCGAGTTCGCTTTGCGACCACATTTTGCCGCTCGGATTATTCGGCGTACAAATGATGATCGCTTTCGAATTCGGCCGGATCGCTTTTAAAATGTCAGCTTCGGTGACTTTAAGTTCGGGGCCGTTGAATGACACAAAATGAGGTTCCATTTCGGCCAGGTGGGCCGCATTCAGGTGGTAACCGTAGAAGGGTTCGAATATCACGATTCCGTCGCCGGGATTAAAAAGCGCCATTAAGGTTGCGGCGTAACCGCCGGTGGCTCCGTTAACGACGACAATTTCGGTTTCAGGATTAGCCGTAATCCCATTTTCAGTTTGTAACTTTACGGCGATCTTTTGGCGAAGAGACAAAATCCCTTCAGCCGGTGAATAAATATTTTTCGCGTTTTCACCTAAAGCTTTTTGAGCCGTTTCAATAATCTGGTGCGGAGTCTCAAGTTCGCAAAGGCCTTGGCCGAGATTGATACCTCCGACGCGGGTGCATTCAGACGTCATCGCTCGGATGTCCGACTGAACTAAATTTTGAATACGTTTTGAGCCCCAAGACATCGCCAAAAAGTCCTTTGCTAAAGAAGGACTTTTCATAACATAAATGGGGTCGAAGACTAAGCGAAAAAGTTACGCGCGGGGACGCATGTCACCCTCGAAAGCAATACCGTTTTTCTTTAGTTCGCGTCGAACTAAATGAGCGAGTTCACCGGCGACTTGGGCTGCAGGATGCCGCGACGATTCGCCAAGATAAGAAGCGGCAATTAACACGATATGGAGCCAGAATTCAATGTTGCGGAAAGGGTCTTCGCCAAAGCGATGGGCGGCCTTAAGCCATTCGGCGACAATGTTTTGCGCGGCCTTTTGAAGGTCATCTTTGGTGCGCACAAGAATTCGTAAAATTCGCGTAAAGCAATAAAGCGGGAGGAGGAGTCCGAAAAGCAGCGAAAGCGCCGATACGATAATGATAAGGCGCACTACATGTGCATCATGAGACTGTGAGCCGCGCCAGTCTTTCATCCACTTTGCTTTTTTTGCGCGCATTTCAGTCTCGAGACTACTTAAATAGGCAGCTTTCGCTTCGGTCGAATTCATGACTTCCAGAGGGAGTGGCGCGGCGTTCATTTCGATCAATTGGATTTTAATTTCACTCCAATTTTCGAAATCGTTGGTCGCATCTTTTTTGCCCAATTTTAAATTTTCAATTGCTGCGTCGAGTTTGTCAGCGCTTACTAAATGAGCAAAAAGTTGATCTTGAGAGTCACTTTGCTTAAGCGCTGTGTGCCAATGGTCGACGGCTAAACACATTCCGCTAATGACGACGAGAACGTTGATAAAAAAACAGGTCACGAGAGTATTGCGGTAGAAGCGCCACTTGCTCGAAATGCCGTCGAGAGTCATCATATGATTTTATAGGCCCGTAAGCCTCGGAAGAACTGTTGAACGACAACTTTCGTAATTACGATCGTTGGAATGGCGAACAGCAGGCCCGGGAATCCAAATGCGATGGATCCGCCAAACACTCCCAAAATGACAACCAGTGGATGGATATTGACGGCCCCCCCGACCACGAGTGGTTGGAAAACCGCGTTGTCGAGTAGGTGAGTGATCATGACGACGCCAATGACCGCAAGAAGAAGATTATTTTCTGTGATGTATGGAACAATTGGGGTGATATCTTCGGCGATCAAAGCGTAAGCGGCACCGACTACGCAGGCGATTAAAGTTCCGACAAATGGAATTGCATTGGTGAGTCCGCCAAGTAAACCGACGAGAATCGCGACTTTCAGCGGAAGACCGACGATATAGAATCCGGCCATTAAGGTCGTCGCAACTAATGCGCATTCGATTGCGGTTCCACGAATGTATTTTCCTAGAGCATCGTCGACGTGATCAATGATGTTCATGGTTAATTCAAAATATCGGTTCGGAACCACTTTCATAACGAAATGAATAATTTGGCCCTTGTCGGTAATGATAAACATAAAAGTCAGCGGGAAAACGAGCCAGATAGTGAAAAGGTGAATAAGGTGCCCGATGCCGCCTTCTTTTTTGTCCGAACTTTCTTTCACTTCGTCTTTTGCATTTTCATGCGCGGCGGCGGCAATGACTCGCTCGACTTCGACTTCTTGAATGACTTTTTGATTGGCGACGAAATAATCGTAGTAGCGGGTGCTGATAGGCGGTTCACTATTGAACCCTTTTACGTATTTTAAAAACATTTTGCGCTGGTCGAGAGTGAGAGTGAGAAAGTCATTGGCCTTCATCATCATCGGATCAAGTTCTTCGCCGAACATTTTATAGATGGCGTTGCCCTCTTGTTTTTCGGTCAGGCCCATCCATGTTCGGTAACGCAGATTCGATTGATATTG
>JAYTDP010000060.1:0-7145 GCA_043735865.1 Bdellovibrionales bacterium | reverse complement strand
CGAGCCGTGGTCGTGATGGAAGCGATGACTTGGTTGGTCTTAGCCGATCATTATCTGTGGAATCGTCTGGATAAGCTAAGAGGGTGATTACTTAATTCGCGCGCCGAGGGTGCGAATGCCTAAGAAGGTTTTCGGGTAAGGCGTAAGGTTACAATTATTCGAACAGGCCGCGTACCCCGCGCTCGTATCAAACTCTTTCCCGTTAATCTTATAAAGTGAAGTTCCAGCTAATTTGCCCCAGTGATAAAGGGCGTCAACAGTGATCTCGACTTTATCGAGCGCGAGCGTTTTTAGGTACATAGCCAACTCGTCCGAATAAACACCGAATGTCTGGTTATCTTGATCGCCGAAGTGAAATTCGACTAACTGCTGTTGTGGATGTCCGGCTTCGACTGCACCACGTTCACCAAGAGTCCACTTAGCAGGCACGACAACTTGATGATCCACGAACGTAAATAGAATGTAGCAGCCGAAGTACGCAAAGAGCGTGACGGGCAAAACGGCCTTTTCAAAGCTCGCCGGATATTTTCTCCCGAGTAGAGAAATGCAAGCGATGAGCCCGAGCATGACGTAGTAAAGCGGACCATTCGTACTGAAAACTCCAACCGCAATAAAAACTGTGCAGGTAAGAAGAATTGAACGAGGAACTAAATCCCAGCTCGCGCGTCGTCTGAACAAAGTCAATATTGTGAGGATTAAAAGAAAGGTGAAAAGTTCGGCCGCGCCCGGGACATAAAATAAGACGCCGAGAACTGTTTGCATTAGACGTTCACGATCCCTTTATAAATGAAACTAGCGCCACCCATGATCGAGAAGCATTCAACTTTCGAGAACTTCCCGGTGTGAGTCATGAGATTCAAGAAGTTCTGGCCCGACGGAAAAGCTTGCGATGATCTCTGCAAATATTCGTACGCACTTCTTTTGCCCGAAACCCATCCACCGAGCCGAGGTACGATATGCTTAAAGTAAATCCCTATGGCCGAGCGCAAAAGCGGAACTTTCATTTCGCCCGTTTCTAAAACCATCACGCATCCACCGGGTTTTGTTACGCGGGCCATTTCGTTTAATGCAACTTCAGGTGAATGCACGTTACGAATTCCATAAGCGATAGAAGTAATGTCGAATCGTTTCGAGGGGTACGGAAGTGCCATGGCATCCGCGACTTCAAATTTGACATCGACTCCTTCGCGGAGCGCTTTGTCTGGAGCCGTCTTTAGCATCTCCTCGCAAAAATCACTCCCAACGACCTCACCGTCAGCGACGACTTTTTTAAAGTCGATAGCGAGATCCCCGGTGCCTGTGGCGCAATCTAAAACTGAGTCGCCTGGTTTCGCTCCACTGAGTTCAACGAGCCTGCGTCGCCAGTCACGTGCCATTCCGAAAGTGATGACATCGTTCGCTTTGTCGTAAGTGCTGGCAATCGAAGTAAAAAGATTTTTTACGAATTCAGGTTGTGGGCCGGTGGGCTGCATATCGTGTCCTTCGAGAGAGTTGGGCGCGCTAAACCGCGATCGAGAGCGACCAAGATTTTTTCTAGGCGCACCATCAGCTTGGCGAAGCCGTCGTAGTTCAAGGTTTGATCGCCATCAGAAAGTGCTGCAGTCGGAACCGGGTGAACTTCGACGATGAGACCGTCGGCACCCGCCGCGGCCGCCGCTAAAGCCATCGGAGTGACGAGGTCGCTGGCTCCCGTCGCGTGAGATGGATCGGCAATGATTGGAAAATTCGTATGAGCTTTAATATAAGCAATGGCATTGAGGTCGAAAGTATTACGAGTTGCGGTTTCGAAAGTGCGGATGCCGCGCTCGCAAAGCACGACCTGATCATTGCCGTTTTTGACGATGTAGTCGGCAGCCAAGATCCATTCTTTAATAAGTCCGGCAAAACCGCGCTTTAATAGCACCGGTTTGTTTGTTTGCCCCAACTCTTTGAGTAGAGCGTAATTGTGCATGTTTCGAGAACCGACTTGGAAAACATCGACGACTTCGAGCATGGCTTCGATTTCACGCGGATCGGTGACTTCAGAAACGAAAGGCATTTTGAGTTGCGACTTTACTTCGTACGCGAGTGAGTATCCGTTCTTTCCGATACCTTGAAACGATTTCGGGTCTGTACGAAGCTTGAAAATTCCGCCACGGAGAGCCACCGCACCTTGGCTTTTTACGAACGAAGCAATGTCTTGAAAGTGCTCTTTTGACTCGATCGAACACGGGCCAGCAATAACGGCAAAGTCATGCCCGCCAATGGCGTAAGGTCCGAAGGATACTGGTTTTGTTGAAGCGACTGCCAATTCTATCTCCATGCCACTTAAGGCAAAATGACAGTACCTGAAATTAAAAGACTTCTCTAGGAATTTTGAGTAGTAGAAGAGGCGTGAAAAAAGCGGATGAAGTATCGAATCTTAACGACTGGTTGAAATCTGGGTTTTTACTCGGTCTGCGTCATGCTGCCAGCCCTGACAGCTACTTAATCGGATGGGGAGCCGTCAAACGCCATAAGACTCTACCGAAAGGTCAGCCCGCACTTTTTGCTTCGGATTTTTTTCTCGAAGATCAGTGTCCCTGGTGGACGTTTGAAAACTTGGCAATTCTTTCAAAGGCACAGCTGCAAGAAAAACTAAGTCCGATTTCGAAATCTTCAAAAATTTTGAAAGTCGAATGGGAAGCGCCGGACGAAACAAAATTTGAAGAAGATTTTGCGGCCATTCAAAACGCGATTGAAATCGGAGTCTTAGAAAAAGCAGTCCCGGTTACGTTCGAACGGGCGGAATTAAAAATTGACGTTGAAGTTCGCGCCGGCCTCGTAACAAATCTTCTCTCGAGTCACGGTGAACGAACCGTCTATGGATTGTGGCAGGAGGATTTTGGTATCTTAGGAGCCTCACCGGAAATCTTATTCGCATTTGATGATTCGACCGGGGATCTCGAAACGATGGCTCTCGCGGGCACTCGAAAAACCGATAATGAAAAGCAAATTTCGTTGTTGCTGGATCCGAAAGAAATTTATGAACACAATGTAGTCGTTCAAGATCTGCGACGAAAATTAAAAAATATCGGGGATCTTTCAATCACTGAGCCCTACGTTTGGGATTTAGGTATGATTTCTCATCTCCGCACCGATGTAAAAGTGAAAATTAAGAAGCAGGCCAATCGCTCCGTTGCAAAATTGATACGTTTGATTCACCCGACCCCTGCGTTGGGAGTTGCATCCGAAGTGGAATCCTTCAAGTGGTTGAAGAATTTAAGCGGAGCCGATCGGCGCGCGCGTTTTGGTGCTCCCTTCGGCATTGCTCAGTTAGACGGACACAGCGAAATTCTCGTCGCAATTCGAAATCTGCAGTGGGCAGCGAATGAGGTGCTGCTAGGCTCGGGTTGCGGAATTGTAGCGCCGAGTAATGCTGAGCGCGAGTGGCAAGAACTCGAATTGAAACGCCGGTCGGTGAAAGCGTTATTTAAATTATGACTCCACTCGATAACATGACTTTATCTCGACAAGCTCTGACTCTATTAGAAGAGAGTGGCGTACGTCTGATTCTCGTTTGCGCTGGCGCACGAAATGCTCCGCTCGTGAAATCTCTCGATTATTTTACAAATTTCGAAGTTCTCCATTTTTTCGATGAGCGCGCAGCCGCGTTTTTCGCTCTCGGACGAAGCAAATCGACCGGGGAGCCGACGGCCGTAGTTACAACTTCTGGCACTGCAGTCGCCGAACTTTTACCTGCGGTAATCGAAGCCCGTTATTCGCAAATTCCACTTGTGGTCGTGACAGCAGACCGGCCCAAAACTTTTCGCGGCCACGGTGCGCCTCAGTCAATCGAGCAAGTCGGGATATTCTCTCACTATGTCGAAAAAACTCATCAGGCGGATTGGGATGCCCACTCTACATTTGAATTCACGATCGCACGTCACTGTCCCTCGCACCTGAACATGTGTTTTTCGGAACCGCTTTTTGCCACCGAGATTCCTTCGGTTGAGATTCAAGTCGGCAGTTTCTCTTCGGTAAAGCGACTTTTGGTGGTGCTCGGAGAAATTCCTATGGTCCATCGCGAGATGGTTGAGCAGTATTTGGTTCGGCTAAAAGCGCCCGTATATGCCGAAGCCCATTCGGGTTTACGCGCTTCAAAAAAGCTGTCCTCTTATTTGCTAAAGTCAGGCGATCGATTCCTCACGTCTCGATTTTGCCAATCGCAATTCGACGGAGTTTTAAGAGTCGGCAGTGTTCCCACAACTCGGCTGTGGCGTGACCTCGAAGATAAATTGGCGCATTGGGGAGTGCTTTCGGTGTGCGACAATGCAATGTCGGGCCTCGGCCGAAAGTCAGACGAAGCCATTTCTTATTCGACTTTCTTTTCGGAAATGGCAGAGAATCTGCTCTCTCGTTTTGTGTCGGCGGAGAATGCAAAAGTTATCGATACCGACCGGCAGTATTTTGATAAGCTTGAAGCTCTTTTTGCTCAACATGTTCATTCTGAACCCGCATTTGTTCGCGAGGTTTCCAATCGCTTAGGGACGAAGGCTCGCGTTTTTGTTGGCAACAGCCTGCCGGTTCGCGAATGGGATTTGGCTGCGCGATTTGAGCCGTTTGAAGTCGGCGGTAACCGCGGAGTTAACGGTATCGACGGCCTCGTCTCGACTTTTCTTGGATGGGCGAAGGAGGGAAAGGAAAACGTGATTCTTCTCGGAGATTTGAGTGCTTTGTACGATCTATCAGCGCTATGGGCTATTGCGCAGAATCTGACTCCTTCGGTTAAAGTTGTCGTCATCAATAATTCCGGTGGCCAAATTTTTAACCGGATGTTCCGCGATCCAAGATTTCTCAACCAACATCAACTTGAATTTTCAAAATGGGCGGCGATGTTCGGGCTCGACTATGTGAAAATAAATTCGGACGCGGGCGACTGGCAGAAATTAGGCGGTATCCCAGATCGATCAGTGATAATAGAGCTTCAGCCTGACAATTCGTCGTCGGAAAAGTTTTGGGCTGATTACGAGAAGCTTTTCCAATGAGAGTCGTCGCACTCCACGGTTTTTTGGGGCACTCCTCCGACTTTGCCGGTTTACAGAAATCACTCGATCGCCGAATTTCCCGTTATCATTTTTGGGCTCCCAACCTTTTTTCGAGCGACGACGCAGATTATCTTCCCCAGAAGATGTCGTCATGGGCGACTTCATTTCTTCGGCAGCATATTCAGGAGGTTCCGTTTTCACTCAAAGCACTGCCCAGTTCCCCACGAATTTTAATCGGATATTCATTTGGTGGACGATTGGCCCTTGAACTTTTCAGTGAGCGCCCGGAAATTTGGGATCACGTGTTCCTGGTTTCTGCCAATCCTGGATTTCTTCGTGATCATGAAAGGTCAGACCGCTTATTGAGCGATGCAAACTGGGCCGAGCGCTTTCGGGATGAGAAATGGTCCGAGGTGCTAGCAGCGTGGAATGATCAAAGTATTTTTAAAGGGACTCACGAACCCAGCCGTTTTGAAGGGGATTTTTCTCGTGAAAATTTGGCGCTTGCGCTGGAAAAGTACTCGCTTGCACAAATGAGCGTGACGAAAGAGAAATTGCGTCAGGAAAAAGAGAAGATGAAATGGGTGGCCGGAGAGAGAGATTCGAAGCTCACGACTCTCTATGCTGATTTAAAGAACGATGGCGTTATTCAAAACCTTGAAATTATTAAGGATAGTGGACATCGAGTCCTTTTCGACCAACCCGATCTGATTGCAGACCTAGTTGTTCGCGCCGCGAAGTTGTAGTACAGAACTCCTTTGCGGAGGCCCCAATGAAGACCCAAGAGACGTGGATCCCACTTGCCGATTTCACCGACATTAAACTTGAAAAGACCGAAGACGGTGTTGGTAAGGTCACGATCAACCGCCCCGAAGTGCGAAATGCATTTCGCCCACATACAGTTGAAGAATTAAAAAAAGCTTTTGAAATGCTGCGCGAAGATCCGACTGTCGGAGTTGTTATTCTGACCGGCGAAGGCCCGGATGCATTTTGCTCGGGTGGCGATCAAAAAGTTCGCGGACATGCAGGTTATGTCGGCGGCGACGGTATCCCGCGTTTAAACGTATTGGACTTACAAAAGCAGATCCGCGGAATTCCGAAGCCGGTTATCGCGATGGTTGCGGGTTATGCCATCGGTGGAGGCCATGTTCTTCACATTGTGTGCGATTTAACTATCGCGGCGGATAATGCAAAGTTCGGGCAGACCGGACCTAAAGTTGGATCTTTCGACGGCGGACTCGGATCGAGCTACCTCGCGCGAATTGTCGGCCAAAAGAAAGCCCGTGAAATTTGGTATCTCTGCCGACAGTACGATGCCGATCAGGCTCTCGAAATGGGTTTAGTGAATGCCGTTGTTCCTTTGAGCGAACTCGAAGCAGAGACGATGAAATGGTCACGCGAGATTCTGCAGCATTCTCCGTTGGCCCTTCGCTGTTTGAAATCGGCGCTCAATGCGGATTGTGACGGCCAGATGGGACTTCTCGATCTCGCTGGAAATGCCACACTTCTTTATTACATGTCGGAAGAAGCAAAAGAAGGTAAAAACGCTTTCGTTGAAAAACGTAAACCCGATTTCTCTAAGTTCCCGCGACTGCCGTAGGTGGAACTCCGAAATTGGCTTTTGGCCTTTCGACCAAAAACATTGACCGCCGCGGTTGTCCCGATTCTCGTCGGAACCGCTTTAGCCAAAGCTCTCGGATTTCCGATTGAGTGGAGTTACAGTGTGCTTGCTGCGCTCGCCGCATTGTTCATTCAAATTGCGACAAATTTAATTAACGACGCTATTGATTACGCGAAAGGTGCCGACACCGAACATCGTGTTGGGCCTCGACGCGTAACTCAGTCGGGCCTTCTCACATCGAGAACCGTCATGCTCGGCGGATTTTTATTTTTGCTCGTCGCTTTCGGCTGCGGAATCCCCTTGGTATTGCGCGGAGGTTTACCGATCGTTTCTATCGGCATTCCGTCCTTACTTTTAGCATATGGTTACACGGGCGGTCCGTATCCATTAGCGTACAGAGGACTCGGCGACATTTTTGTCTTTCTTTTTTTCGGCCTCATAGCGGTCACCGGAGTTTTTTATTTGAATTCTTTGGAGTGGAGTCTTGCGGCTCTCATCGCCGGCGCACAAGTCGGGCT
>JAYTDP010000059.1:0-3234 GCA_043735865.1 Bdellovibrionales bacterium | reverse complement strand
GTGACTTCAGTTACTTTTCCGATGTCATTGGTGATATTCAGACCGTCGATGGCCTGAGTGTACTTATCAAACGTACTTAAATTATCCACTAGGCGGGATCCCCGTCGGTTTTCAGACCGGTGTGCTGTCCTTTAAGACGCGGCAGCTTGGCTTCGAGAGTGTGCCACGCTTTGGCGACGCGAGTTTCTACAGAGGCATCGATCGAACCAAAATTACTTTCGATAATGCAGCCACCAGTTTGAATATCTTGGCCAGCGACTATTTTTGCCTTTTCCATTCCGACCTTTTTCCCGGTACGAGCTTCAAGCTCGGAGATAAATTCGAAATCTTCTTGAGAAACATTGATGACGACGCGGTCGTCAGCTTCAGTTGCATCAACAAGCGGCTTGATAAATTCAACAAGTGGTTCGCGATTTTCTTTAATTTCAAATAACGCAATCTTCGAGGCGATTTGATAGATGAGTTTGATAAAGAAAGTTTCAGCTTGTTGAAAAAGCTGACTTTTTGCAGCGCTCATTTGTTCAGTCACTGAAGCCAATTGCGCGAGATGCGCTTCGATTTGGGCAGTGGTATCGGTAAAGGCCTTTTCTCGGCCTTCAATTAATCCAAGTTCGTAAGCTTTCCTGTAGGCGTCTTCTTCGATTTCTTTCATTCGCGCCAAAACCAATTCTTCAAGCTGGGCTTCGGCATTTTTACGTCTCAGCTCTTGGATTCCCGCGGCTTGGCTGACAATTTCGCTAACTTCGAAGCCACCAGTTGTTATGCCGGCGCGATCGACGAAGTCTTTAGCCACTGCGGAAACTCCGACCTGAAATGGCTTCGGCTGAAAAGCGAAGACAATTTTGTCAGGATCATTTCCTTTAACGACGTTACTCATATTAAGCTACTCATACGAGTGAGTCCTCAGTCCCGCCACGAGCAATCAAGATCTTGCCTTCGGCCTCTAAGCGGCGAGCCGCATTAACAATTTCAACTTGCGCGCCTTCAACATCCGACAATCTCGCAGGCCCCATATTCGACAAATCGTCCTTGAGAAGATTTGCGGCACGCTGAGAGATATTTTTGAAGATCTTTGTTTTGATCTCTTCGTTCGCCGTTTTGAGAGCAAGAAGCAATTTGTCGTTTGGAACTTCTTTGAGGAGAGTTTGAATACCCTTGTCGTCGATCTTTACGATATCTTCGAAGACGAACATAAGTTTGCGAATCTCTTCGGCCAAAATCGGATCTTTTTCTTCGATCCGCGACATAATCGATGTCTCGGTATTTTTGTCCATCACGTTAAGCATTTCAGCAACCGGCTGAACGCCACCGAGAGCGGATTGCTCAACGGTTCCGATAGTCGCCAATTCCATTTTTAAAACTTTATCGATTTCGAGAATGAGATCTGGGTCAACATGATCAAGATTTGCTAAACGAAGAACAACTTCTGATTGCAGACTTTCAGGAAGGCGTTTTAAAACCTCGCCTTTTTTCTCCGGCTCTAAGTGAGCCAAGATGACGGCGATCGTCTGCGGATGCTCATTAATTAGAAAATTCGCTAGTGATTTTGAATCGACTAGTTCGAGTGAATCGAGTGTGCGTTGCGCTGGGCCGTTCGAAGCCATGTGACCAAGAATGCCGCGAGCGCGTTCTTCGCCGACTGCTTCGACAACGATGTCTTTTGACGTCGGCTTTTCAGAGAAGATGTACTCTTCGCTTTCGCTGATGAGCTCGTAAAATTCTTCAAGAACTTTTTTTGTCACATCAACGGGCACGATACGAAACTTCTGCATAGTTCCGAGAAGCTTGCGAATATCTCCGTCGTCCACGTGTTTAAAAAGCAATTTCGCCGCAGTGGGGCCAAGGTAATTGAGCAGAATCGAGGCTTTTTCAAAGCCTCGAAGTCCGTCGTAGGTAACATTTTCGACCTTTTTAATAAGAGCCATGCTCTATCTCTCCCTTTGCGAAGCCCAAAGATTAAAGGCGGCAGATGATTTTTCGATATCGAGTTCAACAATCGCCATGATGCGCTCTTTGAGAAGTTCGCTCTCGGCTTTATTCGGATCTATTGATTCTTCAAGCACTGGCAACGCACCTGTCATACCTGGGAGAGTATTGTCACCCGATTGCAACTCTTCGAGTTCTTCAATTGTACGTGGCAACATGTCCTCCACCGTGTCTTGGAAACTGTCGGTAATCCAGCGCATGAACGGACGGATAACGACGAAGAAAATAAGAGCCAAACTCACGCCCAGAAGAGACCACTTGAATAGTCCGTGAAGAATTTTTCGGCGCTCAAGCGTCGTTAAGATCTGCTCGGATTCAGAGAAATCTTCTTTTTCAAATTTGATATTTTCAATTTTCACCATGTCGCCACGCTTCTCATTAAAGCCGATAGCGTTCTTTACAATGCTTTCATATTTCGCAAGGTCGGCCGGAGTGCGCTCGACCCACCCTTGAGTCGTCGATCCGTCTTTTGCTTCAACCGTAGATGTGATGCCATCGACGAGAACGGCGATACTCACTCGTTGTAAGTCGCCCGCCGCTTCTTTAATTTGACGTGTCGTTTTTGGAACGGCGAAGTTTGTCGTCTTTAATTCTTTTTTTACATTTTGATTAAAGCCCGTTTGGCCCGAGTCTTGTGCGCCGGGAAGATTTGCGCGTGCACCCGGAATTCCGGTTGGATTCGTGCGTGCACCATCAAGGCTTTCCTCTTCGGTCACCTGGCTTCGAATAGCAGTTGATTCTGCATCGACCGTCTCTTCGACAGTATCAATGTTACGCGGATTTAACGTCGCATTGACGCGCGCGATCACCTTACCCGTTCCGACAACGCGTGAAAGAATCGATTCGATTCGTTCTTCGAGTTCAAGTTCTTTTTGTCGTTTCATATCGAGAAGCTCAGATGACATTGCGTTTTCAGAATTATAATTTTTCGAAAGCACTTTGCCTTTGTCGTCGACGACCGTTACTTTCCCCGGATCGAGACCCTCGACAGCGCTGGCGACCAAATGCGTGATCCCTTTTACCTGGTCAGGTGAAAGACTTTTACCGGTGTGTAGTTCAACAACGACTGAAGCGGTCGGCTGACCACTCTCTTCGAGAAACGTTTTTTTCTGTGGAAGCGCTAAGAGAACTTTTGATTGCTTAACTGCAGTTAAGGTATTGATTGCTCGCATGAGCTCACCTTGGAGCGCGCGCTGATAAGAAATCTTTTGCGCGTAAGAGCTGACACCAAAATCTTGCTTTTCGAAT
>JAYTDP010000058.1:0-2947 GCA_043735865.1 Bdellovibrionales bacterium | reverse complement strand
AAAAACACTCCCTACGGTTGGGAAGTTAACTCCCCACCATTTTTTAATCCCGATGACCTCGAAGCTTTCACCGCATTTTTGTGGCGCTTAGGAGAATCGCCGTTCGGTCAAATCGCGCAGTTTTGTGGTATCCACCAAAATTACGATGTATTGCCGGTCGGGCATGCACCCGATGAAAAGCTCGCAGCGCGAGTCATCGCGAACTTCCTTCTTTTGCACGAACAATTCGTACCGACAATTATCGGTCTCTTAAATGTGGAAAGATATGGCGGCTTCGACAATTTATTTATGCGGCCTTATATTTTTGATCATGCGGAATTACTGAAAGAACTTTCGGCAATGGACCCTCTCCAGATGACGATGGCTGATGTCGAAAATTTGCAAAAAAAATATTTGCGAAAAGAATTTGAAATTCAGACTTCGAACCACTTGGATACGCCTGAACAGCGCTTGGCCGTCGAGCCCGAATGGCAAACGTACCGTCAGAATTGGAAAGCCCGGGACGTACGAATTAAATGGAACGGACCGCGCACTATTATCGAGAGTCGCATTCTCGATCATAAGCCAAAAGAACCCTGGGTTGCCGTCACCGGAATTTTAATTAATCAGCTGCTTCTTAATAAAGCATACGAACTTGCTAGCCGAGGAGAGGTTTGGAAATTTTCCGCCCCCAGCCGATTGGCCGGTGAAACCGTACCGGGCTTTTGGACGCGACTTCAGCAAGACTCTCAAATGGGAATTCAAAAATTTATTTCGACTATGGGAATTCGAGATTCTAATCTGATCGCACTTTTAACTGAACGTAATTTCAAAACGAAAAAAGAGTTTACCGCCAATGAAAAAGTCACTTTCGGTTTCGAAGTTGAATTTTTCTCGCCGAAAATCGTTTCGGTTCTGGTGCCGAATAATCCTGAGTTTCGGCCGGTCTGGGATAAGATGCGGTACGAAGAGCGGGTGAAGTGGTTCCACGACAACAACTTTAAGTTTGAACCCGTTTATAATGAAAAAAAATATCGGCTCGTGACATCGGAATTCCGCCTCGACGTCGACCGCTACCCCGACATGGAACTGCGGCCGCACATCGAAGATAGTGGCCGGCTCGAAGTGATGAGTAATGGCAGAGGTATTACGACTACCGATGAGTTGGCAGCATCGGCTACGGAAATCCTCGCGGTCATCGCGCCTGATGAAAAAGTGGCAGACCTTTCGAGCGAAATCAGTTTTCACTTTCATGCTTTTGTTCCTGATTCTCTGATTAAGCGAATGTCGCCCGAACAGATTCATGCCTTCGTGCGCTTCTTTGAGCGTTTGACTTTGTTCATGACGACTGCGGATTATTTAGAAGGGGCAGGGTCATACCCGCCGCATCGCCTTGATAGTTGGAGTCTCGACCGGTTTTCTCCTTTCGAACTAAAACAACTTGAAGATCATTTGCTCGGCAAGATCGTTCTCTCCAACAAAGATCAAAAACATCACAATGTCGGTTTTCGCCCGGTTAATGGTGGAGTCGACTTTGAGGTGCGCTCGATCGGCGCCGACGTAAAGTGGGGCCAGACAATTTTAAAAATGATCGTGAACGCAGTTGAAAAAGGCGATTTTGGGCCTTTCGGTTCAGACGTTGGACCACATCTCTTCATGGAGCCACAGCATTATCAAAGTCAGCATCAGTACCGCCCATTTACTTTGCTTGGAGCGCTTGAGGCCCGTGGCACGCGCATGACATCGCGTCAGCGCGCAATCTTGCGAAAACTCCAATTCGAAATTTATAAACCGTCGATGAAGAGTTACGTGCATCTGCCGAATGAAGACGTCGTTGAGACGATCCCGCCTGAAAGATTTGACCCCGCACTTTTGCGAACCAATTTTGAAAGCAATATCTCGCTTCCCCTTCTCGATTGGGCGAGCCAAGGATATGTTTCGAAAAACTCCCTTATGAAAATTAAGCGCGCCCGCGCGGCATTTGTCGATAAGGTGTGGGCATTGGTTCAAAGAATTGAAACCGATCCTCGGTATCAATTCTTGCTCGAGCATGATGACTTTCTTTACCTTTGTATTTATCTCGCGAGATCAAGCCATCCTGATAAACCCGAGTTACTTGTTGGGCCGCTGGCTAAAAGCCAACGAAAGGTTTTGGCCGATTTGGTTTTTGAACTGCGCACTTATGTCGTGAGCTTTCTCAAAGAGAGCGAAGTTTCGCGTACTCTCGCTCGCTCTCTACCGGGAACTCAAACCGAGACTCGCTGGTTATCAAACACGGCACAGCCCCTCGTACAAAAATGCGAAGACCTATTAAGCGATAAGGCGGGTTAATGAAATTGACGTCGTTGCTACTTGTAGCGGCTTTTTTATCTCAGGTGGCGGGAGCTAATGCTTTTGCGAAAATTGAACTGTTCGAGTGGCGTCCGACTGAATCCGGTGCGACTTTAATTTTACCGAAGCGCTCGAACGAGACGGCATCTGCGGCCATCCGAAAATACGTCAAAGCCTTCAACTCGCATCGTGATTTAATTGAAATTAATGAGGGCAAATTGAAAGCCGTCATCGGCGAAACGGCGGAATTTGTCGATTCAGGTGATAATGACGAGCCGACAATGCTCGTTTCGGCAAACGATCCCTTTCGCATGCGTGGTCCACGAAATCAGAAAAATTGGTTTAGGATGCTCGAGAAGGCTGGCGCGCGCGTGTACGTGTTGCCGACAGTGGCCGGGATTGCTCTTACCCGAAAAGAACTGCTTGAGTTTAACCGCCTTATCGCAAAGTCATTTGACGGCCTTCTTTTACTCGGCGGAGCGGACGTCGATCCGTCCCTCTATGGTCAGAAGAATCGATCATCGCATCGGACCGCGCTGATCCGGGATCAGTATGAGTTTTCGATAGCGCAGGAATTTTTGCTTGCCGACTATGGATCTGCATTCGGCATTTGTCGCGGGATGCAGATGCTTGCAAT
>JAYTDP010000057.1:0-5658 GCA_043735865.1 Bdellovibrionales bacterium | reverse complement strand
TTACTCAAGCTGATCGAGACCTACAAGAACGACGTCGTGCTGGTTGCGGTATCTGGCGATGAGTCAGAGGATGCGGTCCGCCAGTTTATTAAAAACTATCAGCTTGAAGGCCTTCCCGTCTTTGTTGCTTGGGACCGAGACCGATCTATTGCGGCCCTTTACGGAACAAATAAACTGCCAGAAAGTTATGTCTTCGCAAAAGAAAATCGATTTTTCCGCAAGATCGAAGGGACGAAGAATTGGGGCTCCCCTGCTTTTGTGAGGACATTCGAAAGCCTTGTCAAAAATTAAACCTTGGTTAAGATAAAGATATGATTCGACACCTCGTTTTCGCCGCCGCACTCGCTTCTCTTGGGTTTCCTGCATTCGCGTCGACAGTGACCAAAGTAAAAGACGACAAGATCGTAATGGCACTCGATGAAGGTGAAATTTATCAGAAAGATCAAAAAGTAAAAGTTTTGAATGCGGCGGGAAAACCGGTCGCAATCGCCCTTATCACTTTGGTGAAAGGAAATAAGGCCGTCGCAACAATTCAAAAAGGAAAAGCGAAAGAAGGACTTAAAGCTGAGCTAACGAAAGCTTCAATTGCAGCTGCGGCCGCGAGCGGGCCTACCCCAACCGATGCAAACACTTCAGTAGATCGTCGATACGTCGGCGGCATCGCCGGGATAATGCTCGATTCGGCCGACGTCTCGTTTACTCCAAGCGGGGGATCGAAAACAAATGTGTCATTGAGCGGAATGGGCTTCAGTGCCAAAGGTTTATACGACATGCCGTTAAGCCGTTTCTATGGCGTACGTTTCACTTCTGGGATCGAGCAGTTCATCACGAAAGGATCCAACAAAACAGCTTGCGGTGGTACGTGCGAAATCAAAATTAATTATTTATCTTTCGACGGCTGGGCCCGCTTTCTCTTCGCTAATTCTTCTTACAAGCCCTGGGCAGGTGTCGGACTCAGTATTTTATATCCGATCACAAAAACTTCGACGACCCTCGATGAGGGCTCTATCAAGCCGACGAGCCTCTTTGGTTTTGGTGGTGGAGTCGACTACCAACTCAGCTCAACTTCGCAAATCCCGATTCAACTCGAGTATGGCTTTGTCCCCTCTTCAAAAGAAGTGAAGGCTTCGGTCATCGCGATTCGAGCCGGGTATTCTTTCGTTTATTGACCAGTAGAAGTTGGGGCGTCTTGAAATTGCCGCGCATCACACGGAATATCGATCGTGAAAGTCGTGCCGCGCTCAGAACTGCTGTCGACCGCTAAACTGCCGCCCATTCTCTCGGCTGTCGACCGCGCAAGTGCGAGACCAATGCCCCAACCTTTTTTGCCGCTCGACTTAGCTGACTCAGCTCGACGGAATGCTTGAAATAAAGATTCAAAGTGCTCGGCCGGAATCGGATTGCCTTCATTATGAACCGAAACCATCACACGTTCATGTACGGATTCAACCTTGATGGTAATCGGCGCTTTATCATCGCCATACTTGAAGGCATTTCCAATGAGGTTTTCGATTGAGCGCTGAAACGCATCGTAATCCCAGTGTCCACGCACTTCTTTGCCTTCAAATTTTATTCGCGCGTTATCGGCTTCACTGCGATCGCCTATGGCATCGCGAACAATATCTTTCACGTTACACTCCGTAACGTTAAGCGACATTTTCTCTCCAAATTGAACGACACTCGCATCAAGCATGTCTTGAATCATTCGATCCGCGCGTTTTGCACTATGAATGATTCGCGAAGCTAATTCCTCGATCAGAGCAGGCATTTCTTCAGTCTTTTTTGACTTTATCGTGCGAGAAATCAAGTCGGCTGACAACCGGATGGCTCCTAAAGGATTACGCAAATCGTGAGTCATCGTCGCGACAAATTGCTCACGAAGCTTACTATGCACCAGAAAGTAGGCGGTCATTGAATCTTGAACAGCTTTGTCGAATGATTTCTGAATGACCTCATTATCTCGTTCGGACAGTTTCGTGTCCTGCTTGATTTCCTCGATGATGACCCGGCGAAGAATTTTGTACTCTTCGATAATATCGTCCGGGCTATAGTTGGTAACTCTTGCTCGTTCGCTTCCGTGCTCTTGCGCAACATTAGAGGACTCGGTCGCAGTTTCACGTGTGCTTTCTTCACACAAGGCTTCGGCCAAACGCTCTAAAAACAATGGCAAGGTATTAATGAGTATTGGACAATCGATTTTGCCGGCTGATTTGATGTGCACCTGCACTTTTTCGACCCATACATTCAGCACGGCTTCGCGCCGCCGATAGAGCGACTTCGCCGATGGCGTCGAAGTCGTAACGGCGGGATGTGTGGCATCGGTTCGAAGACTCATTTTTGAACTACTCCAAAAGCCGTTCGTGACTTATGCTCGCTTGAGGTTTGAGGTTCATTTGAATACCCTAAATTCACGCTTTTTTCATTCTAAATTAAGAGCAATGTGCCTCGGCGCCGTTGCCGGCGTGGCTTCGGGACTGGCGGCGACACTCTTTCTGTATCTCTTGGAACTTGCGACTCGCACTCGTCAGAACACTCCTACTCTCAGCTGGGGTTTACCAATAGCTGGACTACTCATCGGTTGGCTTTATTCGGGATACGGCAAGGACGTCGCGGGCGGAAGTCATCTGATCTTAGACGAAATTCACGAACCGAAAAATGTGATTCCGATAAAGATGGCACCCCTCATCCTTTTCAGCACAGTCCTCACGCATCTTTTCGGGGGCTCGGCGGGCCGCGAGGGCACTGCGATTCAGATGGGATCCTCGCTTTCTGACCAGGTCTCCAGATATTTTGGCGTCACCCCTCAAGAGCGCATTCGATTGTTGATCGCAGGAGCGGGAGCCGGTTTCGCCGCGGCAATTGGAACTCCTCTTGCTGGCATCATTTTCGGGATGGAAGTCGCTCACGGCAAACTACGATTTAACGCTTGGCTTGAGTCAATCGTCGCTTGTTTAGTTGCCTATTATGTCTCGGTTTTTTTGCGGGCTCCGCACTCGGTGTTTCCGCGACTCGAAACTCTTCCATTTCACATGAAAGATATTTTGTATTTAGCGATTGCCGGTCTTCTTTTTGGCGTCGCGGCCCAATATTTTATCCGTCTCACACATTATTTCGAAAGACGTCTTTTCTTTTGGATAAAATCTCCAGTTCTAAAACCTTTTTTTGGCGGGCTACTGCTGATTCTTCTTTACCGAGCCGAAGGGAGTTACCGCTTCGCCGGCCTTGGGATCGAATACATCCAAGGCGCGCTCGAGCAACCTGCGACGTTCATCATGCCACTCTACAAATCTATTTTTACCGGACTGACGCTAGCGTCAGGTTTTAAAGGTGGAGAATTTATCCCGTTAGTGTTTATTGGCACGACGCTCGGGAGCGCACTAGCATCGGTATTTCCGGTGTCACTTTCGCTTCTGGCGTCGCTCGGATTTGCATCGGTTTTCGCCGGTGCGGCGAAGACTCCCATCGCCTGTTCAGTCATGGCGGCCGAATTATTCGGATACGAAATCTTCCCCTACGCACTTTTGACATGTCTTTTAAGTTCTTTGATTTCGGGTCACCATAGTATTTACCGACGGGGAAAATTGAAATGAGCTCTACGATGAAACCCATTCTGCGAGGCCATCTTCATCAAGCCGCATTTTTTGTGTCACTTGGGGCCTGTATTTTATTAATTGCAAAAAGTCAGACGACACTCACATTCGCTTGCAGCGTCGTGTTTTCTTTTGGGCTTCTTACTTTGTTCGGAATCAGCGCGCTTTATCACCGCCCGAATTGGGAGCCCAAGGGCCGCGCCGTAATGAAGCGACTCGATCACTCTGCTATCTTTCTTCTCATCGCCGGAACTTTCACGCCGGTTTGCTTACTCGCTCTCCCGCCCGTTGACGGCTCAAAATTACTTTTAATCGTTTGGATTGCTGCTATCGTAGGAATTGGGCAGGCCATATTTTGGACGACGGCACCGAAATGGTTTACCGCGAGTTTTTATATCGCGATTGGTTGGCTCATCGCCCCTTTTTGGAATGAGTTAAAATCGTCGCTCGGCTCGATGAATTTATCGCTCCTCGCAATCGGCGGCCTCGCCTACACGCTTGGCGCCATCTTTTACGCGACCAAAAGACCGAAGCTGATGCCCGAAATTTTCGGTTACCACGAATTGTTTCACGCCCTTACAATAATAGGTGCCGCTTTACACTTTGCCGTCGTCTACACTCTCATTCGGTAGAACTATGAGAGTGTGGCTAAAGTGATTTCGGTGGGAGTGGCGAAGCGATTTGCTGGGCCCCAATAGCCGGAACCTTGGTTCACATAAATCCACATTCGACCGTAATGGTTTAAGCCCCGATAGTAAGTGTGAGCGAGAGGCATAAATAAACTGAATGGAAAAAACTGGCCGGAGTGCGTGTGTCCAGAAAACTGAATGTCGACACCGGCTTTTTCGGCCGCCTCAAATCCATCCGGCCGATGCGCCAAAAGTATTTTTAAATCAGGTGTACCTAGTGTTGAGAGGGCTTTCTCTAAATTTGGCTTATGTCCGGTCAAACCGGCACCGGCTGGGTCTGTAATACCGGCAATCAAAATTCGGCCTCCGTCGATCTCAATAATCCTGTTCTCGTTAATCAGAATTTGAAACCCAAATTCATGAAGCAACCGCAGAAGACTCGCCGGCTGCCAATAATATTCGTGATTGCCGGTGACATAATAAATTCCATATTTAGATTTCAGCTTTCGGAGAGGCTGAAGATAGGGGTTTAATATATCAGTGTTTCCGTCAACTAAATCACCGGTGATAAAAATAAAGTCGGCGTCGAGCGCATTGGTTCGAGCCACAATATCTGCAACGTATTTTTTCTTGATGGTTGGACCCACGTGCAAATCGCTAATCTGCGCAACTTTTAGCCCCCGAAGAGCTGATTCGGAAATCGGAATCGCCACCGAGGTCACGCGAGGCCCGCGTACGGCTTGGAAAAGTCCAATCAGAGAAAAAACCAGAGACGAAACAAACATTATTACGGGCACCGCGCGTGATAGTGCCGGCGAACGAAGAAAAATCTGAACAAGGTCGATTGGTAACGATAAAATCAAAAATGTACCGATAAATCCCATCAAGACATAAGCAGTCCAAATGAGGGCGCTAAACCATTTTGTTTCGGTGAGCTCAGAGTCCGACCGGTATAAAAATAAAGCTGCTATAATTACGGCGAAAAGCAGTGTTGTGAATGCCACCGCGCACACTTGGTTGAGCGGCCAGAGTTGCGTCGACTTAAACGCAGCATAAGTGAAGATGAGACTTAAAACTAAATAGAATCGCGTCAAACTCGCTCCTATTTTTATCATCGGCGATAGGTCCACCGTTTGCAATTCTTCGTCTCACGTAAAGCGGTTCGACGTTCTCGGGTCAATAACGGTTGGCTTGGGGATTTTGTACGCGTAATGGGCGAAATTATGCCCCAGGGGTGCAGCTTTGAAAATTCTGTCGCTAAAACCGATATATGGGCCTAGCGTTTTCCATAACCGTCCGACTCTAAATATGAAAATTGATTTAGAAAATTGGGCCGAGATTTCGAGCGCCGAAATTCCAAATTTTAATGACAATCTTTTAAAGATGTTACCTGGCCTTCATAAGCACACCTGTTCACCGGGCTATGAAGGTGGATTCGT
>JAYTDP010000056.1:0-5849 GCA_043735865.1 Bdellovibrionales bacterium | reverse complement strand
TCGCGAGCGGCTTCTTTCATTTTTGGATAGAGATCTGTGCCGAAAGGATCGAGCGCATTTTTCGCCACCGTGTGAAAATGTTCAGTGTCTTCAGCAAATGGAAATCCCATTGGCGTGAGATCGTAGCCACCGCCAATCCACCATTCGTCACCTTTTTCTATGTAACGAATGTTGAAATGAGCGGTGGGCGCTTTTGGATTGGACATGTGGGTGATAAGGCTGACTCCGGTCGCAAAAAATGGCGAATCGACGGTCGCGCCGGGGAATCTCGTCCCTTCGACCCCGGACCAATTGACTGCGGCCTTTTCAAAGACTTTGCCTCGAATGAGTGATATTTCGCCGCCGCCTTTGCCGTTCTTGTAAGGCCAAGTAGTACGTACAAATTTGGCCGGGCTACTCGGTTTTTCAAGCGCTTCAAACTCACCAATTAATGAGTCGCGGAGATTCTTTAAATAGGCAATAATTTCGTCGCGTTTCGGATGCGCCATAGAATCGAAAGTATGCTTCTGTTTCGAGAGCTTTTCAAACTTGCTTCGCGACGCTTCAGGTTATCTTCGATCCTTTTTGCCTGCTCCTATTAGTGCCAGTACGCTGAGGCCTATGAAGACTATATTTCAGTTTATTTTATTCGTATCGGTGGCGGGAATTCTTGGTTGTTCGACAGAAATGAAAGTAGCCAACCGTGAAGCGCGTTTGGATGAAAAAGAGGCGCGAAATTGGGCGGCCCAGATGCAAAACATGGCTCGCAATCTTGAGAAGTTGATGCCCTACGTTTTCTCACGCGAGGAGTTCGGGGACCCGAAAAACCGCGAACAAATAAAAGTTCTCGTGAGTGAATATTCGGCAAGCGCCCAGCACGTGCCAGAGCACATGGGAAAAAAACTTTTGGGTGATGACCCACTCGTGAAATATTATCTCGATAATTTGAAAGACGGCGGACAACAGGGATTGAAGGCATTTAATGAAGGCCACCTGGACTATTCAAGAAACGTTTTAAAAGATTCGATGGGAGCGTGTTTCAATTGTCACACAACGACTCAGATGGGCCCGGAGAATACATTTTCGACTTCACGACTCGATTCTTCCTTCCGTATTTATCCAACTGAGAAAGCGGACTACTACGTCGCGACTCGCCAGTTTGACCAAGCCATAACGGTTCTTGAGGGAGTACTTGAGAAGCCCGAGACGCTGGCCGATCAGCCTCACGAGCAAGTTTTGGCTATGAAAAAATATCTGGCATTGATGGTGCGAGTGCGCAAAGAGCCGACGCGTGCCGCAGATACGATTTCAAAGTATTTAAAGCAAGGAAATCCGCCGTATTTTGTAGCGGTCGAAGCTGAGGCCTGGTTAAAATCGCTTCGCAAATGGGCCTCGGAAAAGCGGAAACAACCGAAGCCATTGCAAAAAGCAAAAGATTTGATGAAACAAGCGTCGCGCTCTCAGAGCGGTGCTTACCAAGCTGGTTATGTTGAGAATCTGCGTGTAACAGCGCTTTTACACGAGGCTCTCAAACAGACGAAAAAGCCAACCGAAAAGGCCGACATTTATCGTATGCTCGGAGATTCTTACGACATTGTTTCAGACTTAGGAATGTGGGATCTACCTGAGGCTTATTACGAAGCCTGCGTTCGCACAGCGCCGAAAACGGTAATTGCCGAGACTTGCTACCGAAATTATGAACGATCGATCGTGATGGGTTTTTCGGGAAGCGCAGGAGTTTTTATTCCGGCTGAAGAGCGCGCAAAAATGAAAGAGCTTAAGGATATCGCACTTCTGGGAGCAGCAAAGCCTTAAGTCTGCGAGAGCAACTCTCGTGGTTCGCTTCGTAAAACTTTACGTACGGCCAACCAAGTTATGGCGATAGACAGAGCCAACGTTAAACCGGCTAATGTGATCGGAAGCATAAAATTGAAATGAGCGGGGCTTTCAAAAATAAATCGCGCCAAGAGCTCGCTCGAGACAAAACTTAAGGCTGTACCAAAAAGAATTGCCAAAATAGAGACAGTCCCGAACTCGATTAAAAATGAAGACATGATTGTACTGAAGTCTGTGCCGAGCACTTTAAGTAGGTTCACTTGCGCGCGTCTTTCGAAAGCCTGCTGATTCGCAATTGCAAAAAGAATTGCCAGCCCCACAAATACCGAAAGGAATGCCATAATCTGGATGGCTGTGGTGGCTTGATTCAAAACGCTGGATAAGCGCTCTGCGGCCTGCGATACCTCGATGATCGAAACATTCGGCAACGTCTCTACCAAACTATTTTGTAACTGATCTTTCAGATTTGGGGGTAAGGGCGGAACGCCTGCCAAAAACGTCTTTGGCGCATCTTCTAAAACTCCTTCTTGAAATTGAATGAAGAAATTCGGCTGAAAACTTGTCCACTTTACGTTTCTGAAGTTGCGAATTTCACCTTCCACCTCGATTCCCTGTATATCAAACAGGAGCCGGTCTCCAATTTTGAGTTTCAATCTTTCGGCGAATCGTTTTTCAACACTGATGTATGGAACGTTTTGAGTGAGAGGATTGAACGCGCCTTCAATAGGGAGGCCGTCATCAAGAGTCTCAGAATCGGAAAGCGATTTTCGGTAGGTCAGGTTAAAACCGCGGTTTCGAGACCGGTTTTCATTTTCTTCCTCACGAGTCAAAGTGCGGTCGTTACGATTTGCTTTAACAAACGGCTCACCATTGACTTTCGCAAGGCGTGCTCGAATCATGGGCGAAATATATAACAATTCGGATCCAGTTTTATTCACTAGGCTTCGAACAGTTTCTACTTGTTCATCCTGAATATCGAAAAAAAATAAACTCGGAATTTTGACACCCGATGGTCGTTCGACTTCACGAGTGAGAGTCGTTTGAATCTGGGGAATTAGATTCATTAAAGTTATTCCAAGGGAAATGCTCATAAAAACGGCGAGGGTGGTAAAGGGCTGCCGAACAAGGTGTCGCGACGCCATTCGCGCAGAGAACCGGCGCGGCGGCCGGATGAAAGAGAAAATTCGTATCAAACTAAATCCCGTCAATAATAAGATTATTAAAGTTCCGGCGAAACTGGCAAAAAAGAAGCCACCGACACGAAATGAATTTGAAATCCAAAAAGACAATACCAGAAAGCCTGTTGCGGCCGGAAGGTAACCAGCGAATAAACCGAAATTCAATTTCGGCATCTTAAACTGAGAAGCTTGAAATAATTCTTTTGCCTCGACTGCGCGAAGACTCATGAGAAGTGGGATTATCACGAGAAAGGTGCCGAGTGTGGCCGTAAAGTAGGCCAGGGCAATCGTTCGCCAAGAAAATGTAATTGTGATTTCGATAGCAAAGATTTTAAACGCAAGTTCTTGTAACAATGGTCGAACGACATTGATAAGTCCGAGAAGAGGCAGTGTCGCCAGGCTTCCCAAAATTAAGATTTGCAAAGCAAAGATGCCCTCAATCTGAATTTCAGTGAATCCCAAACTCTTAAATATTGCGACATCGTGAAATCGCTTAAAAAGAAATGTTCGAAATAAAAAAGAAGTTCCGAGCGCCGTCAAAAAAAGTGCGACCAAAGCGGCTAATCCCAAGTAGTCATTTACCTGACCGAAGAATCGCCCGATTTGTTGACTAGACTCCTCATGACTGGTGACTTGAATTGCAGGGTCCGTGAAGCGTGCGAATAACTCGCTCGAAACGACAGATGCTTTCACCTCTGGCTTAAGTTGATAAAGTCGGCTGTAAAACCCGGTCGTTCCGAGCTTGAGCAGCTGCGTTTGCTTCAACTGATTGAGGCCGATATAGACCGGCAAAGCAAAAGAAAATCCTGCGCCAACTCCACTCGCGTCCTTCTTGATGGTGTCAGCAACCGTAAACTCCGTGTCGCCTATCCGAACTGAGTCGCCCACCTTCAGACGAAGTTGCGTGAGAATCTCAGGATACATCCAAACTTTGTCACTGCTGACGATATCTTTAACTGTTTTAGACGTTACTATTTTGCCTGAACCTAACTCAATCTCGCCGTAGAATGGGTACTCGGACTCGATCGCTTTTAATTCGACTAGCCTCGATTTGTTAGGACCTGCGAGCATCGAGAAGATTTCAACCGTGTCTGTGTGAGAGGTGACTTTTGTGCCGAGCGATAAATCTGCGGTTTTCAATTCATCAGACCTGAGAGGGCGCCGAGCGCCAAGCGAAAGGTCTGCCCCCATGATGGACTGCGATCTCGAGAGGAGAGCCGCCTCCATAGCCTGTTTAAATACATCGAGTATGACGAACCCGCTTAAACCCATCGTCAAATTGAGCGCGAAAAACAAAGCAAATTTCTTGCTATTGAGGAGTTCGCGACTGGAAATTTTTAAATACTGGGTGATTTTCATTTTATATTTTGACCGGCAAAATCGAACTGAGACTGACATCGCCGCGCCAGCAAATCATTGTGGGTCACCAAAACAAGCGACATTTTAAAGTCGTCGACAATTTTAAAAATCAGATCCATGACCGCATCGCCATTTTTTTGATCTAAACTTCCACTCGGTTCGTCAGCTAAGAGGAGCGGCGGTCTTGCCACAACCGCACGGGCAATTGCAACTCGCTGGATTTCGCCGCCACTGAGTTGATGAGGAAAGTGCGAAAGCCGATGCTCAAGACCGACTTGTTGTAAAATTTGAGCGGCTTTAGCTTCGGATTCGGGGTCCGAAACCAAATCGAGGGGCAATGCCACATTTTCAACCGCATTGAGATACGGGAACAAATGAAATTGCTGAAAAATAATTCCAAGATTGAAACGGCGGAATTTCGCGAGCTCACTCTCGGACATTTTAAGTAGGTTGTGGCCGATGACTTCGATTTGCCCGGAGTCGGGCTTATCGAGACCTGCAATTAACGAGAGGAGAGTTGATTTGCCGCTTCCGGAAGGTCCGACAATAGACAGAGTTTGGCCTTGCAAGAGAGTGAGACTTAAGTTTTGTAAAACGCGAATTTTCGTTTCGCCTTGAGTGAAAGTCTTCTGTACTCCAGATAAGCGTAGAATCGGATGAGTCACCGTGGGCGCCGTTCATCAGGCGTCAGTAATTTTGGCTTTGGTGGATTCGCTTTTGTAAGGCGCTCTCTCAACTCACCGAGCTGATTGAAAAGAGAATTCGCGATAATGACATGGCCCTTTTCGTTCGGGTGAAGTCCGTCGGGTTGCGTGAGGTCGGTATTTCCAGCGGTTCCTTCGAGTAGGAAGGGGATGAGCTTCACTTGGTGTTCGCGGCTTAATTCAACAAATGTTTTTTCGAAATTTGCGGAATATTCTTTGCCGTAATTCGGCGGAATCTTCATGCCGACGAGAATCGCCTCAACTTTCGCTTCTTTGATTTTTTTCAAAGCTTCCTCAAGGTTTTTCTTTAATATTTTGACGTCGATCCCACGAAGGCCGTCGTTCGCGCCCAAAGCGAGAATGATTACGGCTGGATGCGATTTCAAAATCCAATTCAGGCGTCCGACTGCGCTCGAGGATGTTGAACCACTGATGCCGGCATTAATAATTTTAACTTGGTCTGCGCCAGCGTCGTGAAATTTCTTTTCGAGAAGTGCTGGGAAGGCCTGCTCCTTCGCGATCCCGTAGCCTTCGGTCAGCGAATCACCGAGTACGACGATTGGAAACGGCACAACTTTTTCTCCGCTATGTGCGCAGGCAGTACCATTTGAAAGCGCGGATAAGAGCAGGATTACGAGAGGAAGCTGGCCTAAAGTATGTGCGGAGATATTCATCTCGCTCAATATAAACCAAACACCTTCGAACGGACATTGATTTTTCGTAAACCGGTCTAGACAAGAATAGGTCACTCGCGGATCCTTAAAGGCATGAGTGACCCCAAAGAATTAGACAA
>JAYTDP010000055.1:0-7016 GCA_043735865.1 Bdellovibrionales bacterium | reverse complement strand
TTCGGAGGACCAGCTTTACAGTTTCTCTCCTGCATCGAAACGACTACTCCAACCGCAACCAATTGATCTCCTGTATCGTCATTAGTCATAACAACCGCCGACCAGTCGTCGTACTGACACGGAATCGTAAACGTCACCACAACTTCATTCCCGACCACTCGTACCGAATCTGGAGAAATGAGTTTGTTCTCGCCTGGTGTCGCAAATGCACTAAAGCCGCTCAACACCATCGCAACTACCAAAAGCATCAATTTCATAAATTTCCTCTCGTAAAAGTTAAGTGGGTTCTACCCGATGTTTGGACTACAAATCCAGGTCATTGAAACGTTTGAAAAAAGGGGAGGCTCCTATTGGGACGAGAAGTGTGCTAAAACCCTGTTAATGGTCACCGATAAAGTCATAATTTTAAGAAAAACCAAGTACGGCGAGAGCGACCTCATCATCTCGTGCCTGACATCCAAAGGGCAGATCTTAAGCCTAATGGCCAAATCGGCACTCAAGAGCAAAAAGCGCTTCGGTGGGGGAGTCCTCGATCCCATTCATTTTGTTAGCGTCACGTACAAAGTGACCGGTAAAAAATCGACCGAAGACAGCCTTAAGTTTTTAAGTGAAGCGACCCTTATCAACGATTTTGCAAAAATTCGCGAAGACTACGACAAGCTCCACTTGGCGCTACATATCCTCAAAGTCATCTCGACTGCTACGCGTGAAGGCGACATCGCATCTAAGAGCCTTTTCGACTTAACCGGCAACACGTTAACGGCAATCGAGAACAGCACAAATCTCTCGGCACTTAAAACTCATTTCGAAGTGAAATATCTAAATCTTCAAGGAGTTCTACCGGTCAACGAAACTACAGCTGAACTTCTCGCCCAAAATATTTCTGAGCACGGCAAGCTGACTACCGCGCAATGGACACTCGTGCGCAGCCAACTTCAGCCTATTTTAGAAGCGTATTTGAATCACTAAGGTTTTTTAGGATCGGAGATTAAGAGGCTGTCGCACGTGGCGGCTTCCTCGAGAAGAACCTCTCGGTCGCGATCGACAGTTCCATCGTTACGAAGTGGGTATAAATAATAACTATTCAATACTTGCTCAAGCACCGCGCGAGTCAGAGATTCCTTCGGAATCTCAACTAAAATAAGTTGTGTAAAGCCGCCCTGCTTATTTCGGTCCGATTTGTAATCGTAAGCTTCGATAGGCAAGGTAAAAGCCCGTCTCACCATTTCCAGCATACCCTCCATTAAAATCGTAACGTCGCGGGTCGCTAACCGGGTTGTCTCACCGTGCTTGATACGAGCTTCAATGTCGGGAATTTTTGAGCCTATTTCAAAAGCTTTCTCTGGCTTTGGCTCGAGCGCAAAGCGTCGCGAGTTCGGATCAATTATATAGGCGACTTGATCGTCACCTTTGGCTTCGTAGTAATCATCACCCGCATACATTTTAATTAGTCTCTCGCCCCGATATTTTTCGAGTGCACGTATGATGGAGCCCACGTAAGCGTATTTACGAGGCATAATGATAGTCGTTTTCCCGCCGGGCGGCAGACCTTCGCCCGATTGATACTTGAAGACAGAGACAGCAGCAATATCCGGTGGGATATCAGCCAAGATGCTGTCTCTTGTTCCGGGGATCATAAAGTCGATATCAAGTGTAGTGACCCCGTGCCGGCTGTGATCTTGAAAAAATTCTGTCGAAGGTGAATTGCCAATGACATAATACAGATCGAACGCGGGATTTTTTCGAAGTGTTTCTGTCAAAAGTTCCATCTTGTCGCGTGGTACTTTTAAGAAAAAATGGGAATCTTTTTGCGATTTCGCATTGGCGACGTGAATTCCCATCTTTTGAATTCCGCTTAAAATGTCGATGTAATCTTCGCGACTTATCGACTTGTCTAAATAGATCTGAAGAGCCACCCACTCCACCTTTAGAGATGGCTCTTTGATTTCAATAAACGTGCTATGAAAACCGAGGTCGAGAATCATTTCAACTGGAATTTCACTATCACGATCAGTTGTAGCGACAATTTCGGTCTTCTTTGCATTTGAATTCTTATGAGCAATTTTATAGCCGTATTTTTGAAGTACAAATTCAATATGTGGGTTCGTAAGTCCGCTCGTTTTAAGTTGAAGCGTAATCATTTTGGCAGCAAAAGCCGGCGCTGCCGCAAATAATAAAACAAGAGAAAATAGGAGGTTGAGTCCGCGAAACCGAAGCATCCCCGCAACCTATCGCTGGCCTTCGAAAACCGCAATGGAGATTGAAAAATCTCCGCCGCGATTAAATTTTATTTAGACCAGTTGTAAGTGGCGAGTAACATCGCCGAATACTTTGAATACTGGCTGTCCGAATCGTTTGAAGCATTGTTGGTGTATGAGCCGTTCAAGCTCCAGGTCCAGCGGTCGCTTAAAACCTTAGACATTCCAAGTAGAAACGCGAAGTCGGTATCGCTGCGATTCGCCGTACTATTGAAGTAATCGAGTTTATATACCGTGAGACCTGTATTCCACGTCGTATTCGTAAACTTTTTCCATGGAGCTAAGTAAATCGCTCCCAGATCAAAACGTCGGAATTGCTTATTATCGCCCTTGGCTTCATTCCAAGTGAACCCGGCAAGTCCAACAAGGGCTTTTTTCTTCGCTTCGTCGAGCAGGTACGTATGTTGGGTTTTGAGTGTCACTTTTGTTGAATCCAAATCATTATCGCCGGTGGATGACGTAAGCAATGAGTCTTCTTGCCGAACCTCGATGGTGTAACCGGCATAATGACTCGGATTTTCGACGAACGTAATGTCTCCGGTAGCGATCATAGTCTGAAGAATTGTTTCGCGTGTATCGTCGGCATTCACATCCATATACATTTTTTCGTAAGCCGGAGTGATCGAGGCTCGAAACGATTTGCCGTGCATGTTGCCTTTGCGAGTGTAGGGAAGCCCAACCGCAATTATAAACGGATCCGCCTGTGCATAGTTGGTGTCGGCCGAATACATATAGCTCGTGGTGAGTTTAGCAGCTAATTCCGATTCCATTTTATAAAAGAAACGATAGTCCACATCGGCCGATGCGAGATAGCGGACGCTGGCGGCATCGAGTGCTTTTCCCTGCGTGGTGTTGCTATCGTTTGCGAGAAGAATATTCGAGTCGTAAACGAGTCCCGCCGACGCAGTGATGCTCCATTTTCGCTCAGATTCTTTTTTCGCCGCGATGGCGGCCGCGATATTTTCGATGTACTGCTCAGCTTGGCGATCGAGAGCCGGATCAGTCGAATTATCGATGAACCATTCGAAAGCCGCCTTTGATTTGTCGAATTCTTCTTCGTTGAAGGCGATAATTCCAAGATAAAACGTGGCGGTCGTGCTTAAGGGTGAGCTCTTGTCATTCTGTACGGTTGTGAATTCACTTTTCGCACTTTTGTATTCTTTCAGGCGAAAGTGGACGAGGCCCATGTAAAAGTCTTTTTCTTTATCGGTTGAAAGCTTAAGTGCCACTAATGCATCGTTCAGCTTTTCATTTCGATAGAGAGAAACCCCATACATAAAATAGGGTGATTTATTATTTGGATTTAATACGACTGCCTTCGAAAAAGCGGATTCGGCAGTAACGAAGTCATTCGCTTTGTAAGCAGCAACGCCTTTGGCTTCCCATTCTGAAGCGGATCGTGCTTGTTTTTCACGCTCCGATTTGCTCAAGGCTGCGTTCTGTTCAGCGAGTAACTTCAGGCGCTGAGCTTCAAGCTGTTCGAGTCGGATGCGATCTCCTTCACGTTTCGCAGCATCGTCTGCAAGTTGAAGCAGTTGGGCCGCTTTTTGAGCTGTCGCCGCCGTCGCACCGATTGCAACCGGTTGTCCAGTTGCCGACTTACCAATGGATTTCGCTTTTTCTGCCAAGCTCTGCTGAGCATTTCTATTGTCATAGGCTTCGCGCGCGCGATTGGCCTGTTCGCGCGTATCGTATACATCGATAATCTTAAGTCCCTTTTCTTCGCGAGAAACGATTGGGGAGGCCGTCACTTTTCCGCTTTGAATGGACGCCGTAACGCGAGCAAGTTCCTTCTCATCGTTACGCATGCTTTCGGTAAATACGAAGGCTTCCATATTTGCAGGGCCGTCGATTTTCCAATCGAGTGCAAAGGAGCCGGAGAAGATAGAAGAATCGGGCTCGGTCTCTTCGAGAAGAAGCTTGGCAATCTTGCCCGTATTCTTTTCTCGAATGAACATATAAGCCTGGTCAAATTTTGTGCTGTCGGTATTCCACGAGGCGGAGCCGTAAATAATCTTGTACGGCTTGTTCGAAGCCCCCAGAGCGGCGAAAGACAAAGTGATACCAATAGCGACGATGGCGAAACGACGAAGTGTTTTCATGACTTAAGATTAAATGAAAAGGATATGGGTCGGCAATTCGAGATAAAGAAGAGGTCGAGGTCTAAACCTCGACCTGCTTTTGGTTACGGGCCCGTTGAAACTTTGATGTTCAAGAGGTGGTTAACGCTCTTAATTGCATCTGGTGGGGCTTCCGGTGGTTTCGGAGGTAAACTAAATACGCCTCCGGTTGGAGGTGGTGGAGGTGGTGGCGGAGGCGGGGGAGGCGGAGGAGGCGGTGGCCCGTCTGGCTTTGTCGGTGGTTGTGGTTCTGTGGCCGGCTTTGGATCTTGCGTTGGATCCGAAGCTGGATCACGGGGTTCAGTTTTTGGCGCAGAGTTATCTTTCTTATCTTCTCTATTTTCTTTTCCGCCGTCAGACGCATTTGGATTCGCCGCAACATTAGGTCCAGCTGCCTTATCCGCATCCGAAGATTTATCCATACCTGCGAGTTCAGCCTTAGGTACCTCGACTGGTGCCGGCGGTGGAGTCGATCCCGTCATCGACGTCTGCTGACCCGGGTTCACAAAAACCGGATTTAAAATCGCGCCATCTTTGCCGGTCAAGCCAAACTCGACCTTTCCGCGGAAAGTCACAACCTCAGATTGTTTAGTGTTCGCATCATAGCCAGTAATAAAGTCGGTTCCGCGAACTCCTGCAACCGCAGTTGGCGTTTTAATCTGGAACTTATTTCCGCCCGTATCGTACTTCTGTTCGACTTTCGCACGCACTTTTCCGTACAGAACGTTAATCAAAACATTCTTCTTATTTTCTTCAGGCTTGAATTGGTAATTTTCAATCACGATTTGCGTGTCGGGTGACACATTGAGCTCATTGTTATCGACCATCACGATTTTCGCTCGTGAGTCTTTCCCGGCAGTGATCTTGTCGCTCGGAAAAACTTTTTGGCCGATCTTTGCTTTGGTTGTGGCTCCCGATTTGGTGATCACTTGAACGTCACCTTTTACGACCCGGAAAACTCCGTGTACCGATTGCGCAAATGAATGCCCCGAGCACAAAAGAATTGCTGCGAGCAAAAAGAAAGCCTTCATGTGATCTCCTCACAAACGTACCGTAATAGTTAACCTACATAGATTATTCGGTATTTTTAATAATAAGCTTTAGGATCAAGACCGTAGTGAAAGTCTCAAATTGGGCCAAAATTCTCTGTACCTAAAAGAGATACGTGGCAATTTGCCCGACCTTTCTACCGCATCTATCTTACAATCCGATCTCATTTAGATGCAGGATGCTTCCGGCTGCCCAACGGATTGAGTATGTCTTTTGCTTTATTAGGATATCGAACATTACCCATAGGAGTACCGAAATGAACATGACAATTCTTGAAGGCAAATGGAAAGAGTTAAAAGGTGAAGTCCAAACCCTTTTAGGCGAATTGAGCTTAGACGATATTGAAAAATCAAAAGGAAATTTGAAATCAATCGCGGGTTTGCTTGAGCAGCAGTATGGCGAAGCGAAAGAGCAAATCGCCGCTAAATTGCACGACCTTGCCAATCGTCTCAGCACTACCGATGCCGCAGACGGAGTGAAAAATGCCGTTATTGATGTAAAACAAAAGGTAGAGTCAAAAGTTGCCGAAGTAAAAGCGGAGGCCGCCGATAAAACCGATTCGATGAAACAGAATGTTCGTGCAGCTAAAAACGAGCAGAATCAGACTAAATCGACTAACTACTAGTCCAAAAACTGTTTGCCCAAAAAAAAAGCCAACCTTTAACGGGTTGGCTTTTTGTATCTCACGATCCTATAAGTCTGTTTAGAAATAACCTTCTTCATCGCTGCCGGCTTCATCGTCTTTAATAACGATGTCGTCGTCGTCGTCATCGTCGTCTTCGATGTCGGTCGATTCAACGCGAGAATGTTCTTCGTCCATAGTTTCGTCTAATGATTCAAAGTCTTCAGATGCTTCTAAGCCTCTGGACTCTTCCTCCGAATCATTTTCAAGGTCACTCATAAAGTTCGACATGCCACCGGCTGCACCAGCGACCGATGCTAGACCACGGGCTGGAGCTTTTTTAGGAGCTTTTTTCGCCGCAGACTTTTTAGTCGCTTTCGCTTTTTTAGGAGCCGCTTTTTTCGTCGCTTTTTTAGTGGCTTTTTTCGCTCCACCTTTTTTAGCTGACTTCTTAGCGCCGCCTTTTTTAGCCGCTTTTTTCGTTGCTTTTTTAGCCGCTTTTTTCGCTGATTTCTTTTTTGCCATGGTATGTCCCTTTGTTTGGAAAACGAGTGTTGACCTCTATGGTTTTAAAGAATTTTACGAGAGGGTCAAGAGACATGAGGGACAGGGCCAGTCGATGCCGCGCAGGCTAAGAGACGGGGCGGGGCGCGATCAAACAAAAAACCCGACCTCGGTAAAGAGGTCGGGCCAAAGGTTTTTGCTAGTCAGTTTACGATTACCCGATCAATTTGAGCGCGACCTGGTTCATCTGGTTAGCTTGAGCAAGAGTCGCAGTTCCAGCCTGAAGGAGGATGTTGTTGCGAGTCAACTCAGCTGAGGCTTCAGCAACGTCCGTATCACGGATGCGGCTGTTTGCAGCTGACAGGTTTTCTTCACTGATTTGCAAGTTTTGTACTGTAGACGTTAAACGATTTTGAAGGGCACCAAGGTTTGAACGCATTTCGTTCACTTTGTTTTGAGCCA
>JAYTDP010000054.1:0-4570 GCA_043735865.1 Bdellovibrionales bacterium | reverse complement strand
CACCTATCGCAATAAACAAAGCAAAAAATAATCGCATGAATAAATCCTCGCGTTTAAAATTCCGTAAGTTCGAAATTTATCGGCGCTAAGAACTTATCTAAATTTAGGTTTGACGTCGATATGCGAAGAGGCGAGCACTCGTTGCGTCTCGTATGCGGCAATCGCGATGGCGCGTTTCGACATTTGGCGTTTTTTCGATTTTCGCTTGAGAAATTCAGACAGGATCAATATGTCGGCAGCAGGAGTTGCTACGACCTTCGGGGGCGAAGCGGGCGCAAAAGGCCTTACAGATGTCGCGGCTGCATCGGTGATATTTTGCTCTTCGAGATCGTGGAGAAATGCTCCGATATCTGAATCCGAATTATGTGGCGGCTCTTTCATTGAGACCTCCCCCAATAGCTCATCGGCGGCAGGCTTCGCGATCTTGACTCAATGCATCAACTATTTAATAACAATGGAGGATTTCGACACAAGGTCGGACAATTCGCTCCGGTTTGAGATGTTCGCAGTGTGGCGGGATAACTCATTTTCGAACGTCCATCGCAACAATGCTTTCGCTTCACCACTCAAGCGAGCGGCCGATTCGCGGGCGGTGCCCCCGCTTGAGTCGAACTGCGATTTCGCCTTCATGATGTGCTTTAAAATTTCTTCGACGCCTTTTCCGACATTTGCGGACGCCATCATGATCTCATAGGGTTTTGATGGTTCTCCGAGTGCGAGGGTCGCTTCTAATTCCATCTTCACGGCCTCAGCACCAGGTCGGTCGGCTTTGTTGACCACGAAGAGATCGGCGATTTCCGTGAGGCCGGCCTTCATCGCCTGCACTGAATCTCCCGACTCAGGAACAAAAAGGACCGTGATGAAATCGGCGACGTTCATCACCTCGAGTTCGGTTTGACCGACTCCCACCGTCTCGATCACCACGAAATCGAAGCGCGCTAAATCGAAAGCACGAAGCATTAAATACGAAGACGCCGAGAGGCCGCCGAGCCCGCCGCGAGTTCCGACTGAACGGATAAAAACCCCTTCGTCGTTAAAGTGATCGGAGTAACGGATTCGATCGCCCAGAATCGCGCCCTGGCTTAAGGGGCTAGATGGGTCCACTGCCAACACCGCGACTTTAAGCCCTTGTTTGCGTAAAAGGCCGATCATTTGACCCACTAAAGTCGACTTTCCGGCTCCTGGCGGACCCGTTATACCAAGTCTAAAGGCATGATGTGCGGGGCTCGAGATCTCAGGAATGGCGAAACTCTTCTGCGGGCCAGATCGTTCAAGCCACGTCAGGAGCTTCGCCAAAGCACGAAACTCACCTCGGGCGGTGCCCCTAATTAAATTGCCAAAAGTGTCATCCATCGCGAACCCATCGTAATTTAGGTAACTACTCGAAAATCTTAAGGTTTTAAAGACTCGCTGTAAAGCTGTTAACAGAGTGTGCAGCAGTTTTACGCTTGGCTTTTGGCACTGACTGATTCTTTAATAGTTTCAATTAGTTAGCGCGGGCCCGCGCGGCACGTTTAGTGGAATAGGTAGAGGTAGGGAAAGGAGCCTACACATGAAAACGAACCACATATTCGCAGTCATCTTTGTTGTGCTCTTGGGCATGGGGATAAATAAACTAAAACACTTTTCGATTCTTTCGCCGAATGCGGCCAAGATCACACGTCTCGATATCCGAACGATGGATTACGAGATGTACAAACGCTCGAATCTCGAACTCGATCGTATCGAATCCCGCCGCGAACGTAAACCGTATCGCATGGCTGGCATCGGAACTTTCAAAAAAGATGAACTCTTCGGTCGGCCCGCGAGCAAGGTTGAAACGAAACTTGCGACGGCTGCTGCCGATGCTAAAAAGAATAAGAAGAAAAAGAAAAAGGGCGACATCACAGGCCGCGCTCGCACAGATCTCGATGTAAAAACCGTTGTTTACTCTGAAAGCCAAAAGAAAAAATCAGCCTACATCGACGAATCTTCGAGCCAGATGGTTCAAAGCGGACCGATTATTCCGGCTGCGAACACTCAAAACACGCAAGATGCAAAAGACATTGCGGAATGGACACTTCGACTTCTCGCACGCCCAGATAAAGTGGCAGTTACCGAATTCATCCGCGCTTATCAAAATAATCAAGTCAGCGAAGTCGTATTCTATACTCTTGTCGACCGCATGTACGCTGAACGATCAACTGAATTTAAATCTCTCGCGATCTTAAGCGCCGGAAGCGTCTCAACACTTCGCAGTTACGACTTTCTCTTTGCGGTACTGACCGACGAAGACGCAGGATCGACTCTCGCTTCTCAATCGCACGCTGAACTTCAAGAATATGCGGCCCTTACTTCAGTCGCAGTGTTACGTCAGGTTCTGTTGGTTCACTTAGAAGACGATGCCAAAATCGAAATCGCCGTACGCACTCTTGACGTTTCGACTAGTTATTATTTGAAAGCAGGAGCGGCAACAGAAGCGACTCCAGATGCACCAATCGCACGCTCGCCTTCAAATTCGCGCAATCAAGTTTTCTCAACTTTCATAGCGCCGCTTGAAGCGGCTCTTAAAACTTACGCTCAAAACTCCGCCATCAATGAACCGGCCGAGCGGGCTTTGCAACGTATCAAGTCACTGAACAATACCGTTGCGCAAAACGAGCAACAATAATTAAGATCGTTAGGTGCCAACGCCTAACGTAAAATTTCTCTTCATTTTTATTATCACAATCGCAGGCTCCTTTTCGTACGCCTTCACTATTCCTAAGTTAAATCGCCAAGACCTTGTTCCCGCTATTCAGATTCTCGGGTTTGGTACCGCCGATCGATTTTTAAGTAACCCGCTCCCACTGGGCGGCTATACGGGATTCGAAGTCGGATACACTTACGAAATCATCGACGTTCAAGATATCGCTTTTCTCGGCGTCGGGACCACCGATCAAAAAGACGACCTCGCGTTTTCTCGTCTCACAGTAGCCAAAGGTTTATTTAACAACGTGGACGCCTCATTTCAATTCACGCCCTTCACTCAATCGGTGCGAATTTCTGAATACGGCGCGGGCCTTAAGTGGAATTTTTATCAGGCGACATTTGTTCCGTTCAGCCTTTCTGCTTTGGCGAATTACAGTTCGGCCAATATCGAAGATTTGTATTCAAATGAAAGCATAGTGCTGGACCTCATGGGCGGAGTAAACGTGGACAGCTTCGCACTCTACTTCGGCGGCGGAAAGATCGATGCAAGAAGCAAGTTCGCCTCGGCGATTTTAAATTACACGGCTGATTCCGCTCGTGAATCGGCAAAGTCTTCGCATTCTTTTTTGGGAGTTCACTTCGAAGTTTCGACATTCTTTGTGGCGGCCGAAATCGACCGCTATTTGGATCCGGTGTACAGTTTAAAACTTGGCTACCGCCAGTAGCTTTTGCTTCGATTTGCCGTCGACGAGTTAGATCCCTCCTGCAGATTTATATGAACACTAAATACGACGGGTCGTGTGTTGCTTCGCAAGCCACGCATGTCGCATTTAGGATCATATAAATCTGCAGGAGGGATTAATTCAGTGTTGGTAAAAACGGAAAACAAAAGCTTCTGGCGGTAACTACAGTTTTGTATCTGCCGTGGCTATGAGCACCCAAAACTATCGCTACTAATCTAAGTTATAGTTAACGAAGCTAGACATACCGAAGCCTAACCGCCTGCGAGGGGCGTCCAAAGACTCACGTGATCTTCAATGTGACTTGCGTGGCTTGCCGTCAGACAAACACGACCCGTCATATTGAAGATCACGTGAGTCTTTGAAAGACGGCGCTCGTAGGTGATTAGGCGGTTAAAGTTTGCGGATTTTCTCGACAAGCGAAGACGTCGATCGCCCATTCACAAACTGCAGCGACTTTACTTGGCCGCCGTTTTTTAAAACGAAAGGGGCGCCGACAATTTTGTCGATCGGCCAATCTCCACCTTTGACGAGTACGTCGGGTTTTACAGCAAGAATTAAATTTTCTGGTGTGTCTTCAGTGAACAATGTCACAAAATCAACGGCCGAGAGGCTTGCGAGGATTTCTCCACGGTCGTTTTCATTTTGTAATGGACGATCAGCGCCTTTAAGTTTTCCGACGCTGGCGTCGCTGTTCAAGCCAACGACCAACAGATCGCCTTGCTCGCGCGCTTCTTTTAAATATCGAATATGACCGACGTGTAACAGATCGAAGCAGCCATTGGTGAAAACAACGCGGCGTTTGCCGCGTGTGACGGCCAACTGTTTAAGAAGATCAGCTTGAGAGAGAAAAACACCCATTAGGTATTTTTGCGAAAGAGCTGAAGGCCCGAAATTTTTGCCGCTAAATCACGGTTTGAAACGAGCGATAAAATTGGCAAAATCACAAAGCCGGTGAAAATTGTCGCCAGGCTTCGCACCAAAACTTTTGCGGGATAAAGCGTTTCGGTGAGCTGTTCGGTTTCGCCGAGCTGAAGATCGAAAGTCCATTCGCCGATCGTTGCGCCGAAAAAGCTTCTCGAAACGACGACGTACATTTGCCAAACTGCCAAATACAAAACGCCGAGGCTTAACAGCGCTGACGTTTCGCGGCTCGCGCT
>JAYTDP010000053.1:0-1976 GCA_043735865.1 Bdellovibrionales bacterium | reverse complement strand
CCCAAAAATCAATTACAACTGGGAGGTGCGAGCGACATTCTTAATTATTTTCATTCTGGTTCTCTCGGTTAGCACCTTCGCGCGAAACATTCGTCTGTTTGAAAATGGAATCCCGGTCGCCGAATACAACGATTCTATAAATAAACTGAGCCACGGCGAACGATATCAACAGAAAACATTTTTACTTTTCGACGATCAACCGCCAATTGAAGTAATACGGTTCCTTGGACATGGCGGATTAACAGCCGTGTTTCAGCGCGCTGATGGCCGCGCACTCAGAGTACCTCTCGCGAGCGGAAATGCATTTTTTAAAACAGGGCCCAACGGAGAACTTAAAGATCATGGTCCATATACCGAAGCTATGAGTGGGTATTATGAAGCTATGAAACTTCTTACGGGTGTTGATGACCTGATCCCAAAAGTCTATGAGAAGGATACGCATTTACCCCAGTACATAACTGTCGAATTTTTTGATGCTAAATTTAATATCTCAGATTTTTTCAACAAAAGGGATCAGCTTTTAAAGCAGGGGCGGTTAATCCAAAAGCAAATTCCTGAGCTCGAAAACTCACTTCGTCAATTTATCCAACGCTTTTCAATTTATAAGGTAATTGGTGATTTCAAAACTAACCAGATTATGACGGACGGCAAATCATGGAAACTTTTAGATTTGAGTACGCCCGCACGCTACGCGACAGAAATTGAAGACCCAAGTCCATTTGACCATCGAAACCTCGGTCCACGGCTTCCGCCTCAAGTATGGGAATCGATCAAAAAAATAGTTCGCGAATATCGCAAGAGCTGCGAGGGATTGCTCAGGACTGCCGTATAACCAGATTTAATTATTTAATCCGCTTCACTTGAGCGCCCAATTGCGAAAGCTTGTCTTCGAGTTTTTCGTAACCGCGATCGAGATGATAAATTCGGCCGACTTTCGTTTCACCCTTAGCCACGAGTCCTGCTAAAACTAGACATGCGCTTGCTCTCAAGTCTGTCGCCATTACGGGTGCGCCTTGAAGGCTCGCGGCTTTCCCGCGGACAATTGCAACGCGATTCTTAGGCGTGATATCTGCGCCGAGGCGAGTGAGCTCTTGCACATGCATGAATCGATTTTCGAAAACAGTTTCGGTGATAACACTTGTACCGTCAGCAACAGTCATAAGAGCCATGAACTGCGCTTGCAGATCGGTCGGAAAGCCCGGATGCGGAGCTGTCGTTACGTCGACGCCTTTCCAAGATTTGCATGGATGCACGGTCATCGTGTCTTTGGTTGTGTCGATTTTAAATCCCGACTCACGCATTTTTTCTAAGAGTGCGGTGAGATGTTCGGGATGACAATTTGTTACAGTCACTTTGCCACCAGTAATTGCGCCGGCGATCAACAATGTTCCTGCTTCAATCCGGTCTGCGATCACTTTATGTTCGGCTGGTTTTAATTTGTCGACCCCTTCGATAGTAATGATCGATGTGCCTTGGCCAGTGATCTTCGCCCCCATTGCGTTCAAATAATTGGCCAGGTCGACAATTTCAGGTTCTTTTGCAGCATTTTCGAGACGTGTTGTACCTTCGGCGAGGGATGCGGCCATCATAATATTTTCTGTTCCACCAACCGTTACATTTTCAAAAAGAATGCTGGCGCCTTTTAAACGCTTTGCTTTCGCCAACACATAGCCATTTTCGGTAATGACCTCGGCGCCGAGAGATTTCATACCCTCTAAATGCAGATCGATCGGACGTGTACCGATTGCGCATCCGCCGGGAAGACTCACTTGAGCTGAACCATAATGTGCGACTAATGGGCCGAGACAAAGAATACTCGCCCGCATTTTACGAACAACATCGTACTGCGCCTCGAGTGATTTCATTTTATTTACTTTGATTCGAAGCGTGCTTCCGTCGTGATTTGTATTGCAGCCAAAAAGCTCGAGTAACTGACATGTGGATTCGATATCTTTGAGTCTTGGAACATTATGAAA
>JAYTDP010000052.1:0-4512 GCA_043735865.1 Bdellovibrionales bacterium | reverse complement strand
GCTTTCGTCGGATTTAATCTTTGGAATAATGTTCTTGAGAAGGCATCGTTCGAAGTGACTGCGGGCCCGCGTTAGTAACATGTGCGGTACCTAATCTTCAAGGCACTCCGGGCGTATTCGGTTTTTCAAATCTTGTAGAGCACCGTCAGTCACCGCATAGCTATCATAGGCTTGTCGATTCCTTAGGTTTTGTTCCTCAGCTAAGAGCTTAGCTTCGTGAAACTTGGTGTCCATCCGGGCGAGGCCTTCGTTTAAAGTGGCGCCAATTTCGGCGAACTTTGAGTCTACTTGTTTAAATTGCGCGCTAACGTTGTCGAACTGTGCATCTACCTGTTTAAATTGAGCGTCGATCTGCTCGAACCGCGCATCGATCTGTTCAAAGCGTGCGTCGATCTGCTCGAACCGCGCATCGATACCTGAGAATCGGCTCAAAATTTCCGCACGAAATTCTCGCATAAACCCTAAAGTGACGGGAGTTTCGGATTCTCGTTTTGCGGCTGTATTTTTCTTTTTCATTTTGTAGTCTGCTAGCAAGACCGGTGCTGACATGGGCCCCCATTCAATTTGAGATAGCTGACCATAATGGGCAATAGTGCCGCCGGACAACAGTCGACGCGGCCACGAACAGAAATAGTTTTCAGCGCGGCCTGATATAGGGAAGAAGACACATTAAACTTGGGCGATATGTGGTCGTATTCAGTTAGCTTTAAGCTACGCCCTGAGCGAGTTACATAAAAGTGTCTAGATTTTAGACACGGCGATGGCGCTTTTGGCCGAGTAAATGAAAAGCGCAATCAAAATCAATATGCTTTATCTGGAACCTTAGATAAATAGCACTCCTCTTGCATGCTCAATACACTGATGCCTCATACAAAGAAAAAATTTAATTTATTGATTTTGCTATTAATCCTTTCTGCGCAAGTTTTTTCGTCATTGGGACGAGCTGAAATATGTGATGCCCTTCTGGGGCCGGATACCCTTAATAATACAATTCGTTATGGATCCTACGATGTTAAATATCGACGGACTTTTTTTAATTATCGGAAAAGCTTATTAGACAAAAAGCTCCCGAGAACCGAAAGACAATATATTTATGACTTTGTTATGAGACGAGAGATGCTGTTTGGTCTGCTCGGCGACTCGCTTTTAAAAGCCATAGTTTCTGGACGGGGCTCAGAGGCACTTGTTAAAAAGCCTGAAGATAGAAGCTTTTATAAGCGATTTTCAAACGATGTCGTTACGATTCTTGAGAAAGCGGGAAAAGCTACCACACCATTGGCCGCACCGATTAATTTGGATGAAGTTCGTATTTTATCTCAGCGTGATTTAGGCTTTACATTTAATATTACGATCGATGAAAAAAAACATGTCGATGTCAATTTGCCGATTTTTCCAATGCAGTTGAATGATGGCTCAACCGTGCCGGAATTTATCAATTGGGTGAACGAAAATGAATTTCGAGTTGAATATTTAAAATGGATATTTGGCTTAAGTTACCCGGCGTTTTTTAGTATAAAAAATAACTTCGCAAATCATTTACGCGCTCAATTTATTGATTGGCCAAATGAAGGCACATTAATCGGTAGAGTGCAAACCTGGCATTTAAAGCGTAACAATGAATTATACGGTTACTATTTAGAGCTCAAAAAATATAAACAAAGAATGGCCGATCTGTTGGGCCTGGCTACAACAAAAAGTACTGGTTCAGCTGTTTCCATGCCTTTGGATGCAGCACGGAGCAATTCCCCCGAAATAGAATTGCCCAATGAAGAAATTCAAAACAATTATCAAAATCAATCTGAACTCCTAGCGATCAACCTGGCACCTTTATTAATTTCATCACTTTACGCGGAAGAGTTTTATGTCGCAATTCCGCACGATGCATTTGTTGAATTCAAAGGCAAAACCCTTCGGGCAGCGGGAGAGGCTCTGCGGGCTTTAAATAAAGTTCGCGCTCAAGCGCAGAATCTTGAAGTGAATATTCGCGCTTTAAAGTCGCGCATAGAGAACAAGTCGAGTTCTAAAACAAATCTTTCAGCTGAATCGAAAAACATAAGTGCTTCCGAAGTCATTTGCGATCAAATGCAGACCGACCTTTACCAAATATCACTAAAAATAGTCGCAATTGTGTCGCACCTTTATGATGTGCGAGAGGCTGGTAAAGCCCGCGCTGACTCAGCCAAAAGTGAAGCCGAGAGGATCCGGTTTATGAAAGATTTCGAGAGCTACGATGAACAGCTAATTTTTTCGACAGTATTAATGAGCGACTTAAAAAATGAAATCGAAGCTTTGCTTTCGAGGGTTTTCGATGAAATTCAATCCGCCCGCCACGCAGAATTAGAGGCGCGCGTATCAGGCTAAATTTTTTCTGATAAGTTCAACGAAAAAGCGGTTACCTTACGAGATCGCTTCTTTCAGCGTGCTGCCCAAGGCGCTCGGGCTCATCGCGATCTTGCATCCTGCCGAGCGCAAAGCATCAAATTTTGCAGCCGCAGTTCCTTTACCGCCTGAGATAATCGCGCCGGCGTGACCCATGCGTTTACCTGGAGGAGCAGTAGTTCCTGCAATGAAAGCCGCCACTGGTTTTTTGAATTCGCGCTTGATGTATTCAGCCGCTTCTTCTTCGGCAGTTCCACCGATTTCACCGATCATGATGACAGCGTCGGTGTCTTTGTCTGCATTAAACATCTGTAAGACATCAATGAAGTTTGTTCCGTTGACCGGATCTCCACCAATGCCCACGCAAGAAGATTGGCCTAGGCCTAAACAAGTCAGCTGCCAAACCGCTTCGTAAGTCAGAGTTCCTGAGCGAGAAACCACACCGATACGTCCCGGTTTGTGGATATGTCCGGGCATAATCCCGATCTTGCATTCGCCTGGAGTAATAACACCTGGGCAGTTCGGACCGACTAAGCGAGTTTTTGTACCTTCAAGGTAACGCTTCACTTTCACCATATCGAGAACCGGGATTCCCTCGGTGATGCAAACAACAAGTGGAATTCCGGCGTCTGCCGCTTCCATAATTGCATCAGCTGCGAATGGAGGTGGAACATAAATGACCGATGCATTCGCGCCGGTTTTCGCAACACATTCTTCAACAGTGTTAAAGACGGGGAGTCCAATGTGAGTTGTGCCACCTTTACCTGGCGTCACGCCACCGACCATTTTAGTTCCGTATTTCACGGCTTGTTCCGAGTGGAATGTGCCGTTGAGGCCCGTAAAACCTTGGCAGAGAACTTTCGTATTTTTATTTACTAAAATAGACATGTCTTCCTCTTATTTCTTGCGAATCGCGGCAACAATTTTTTTAGCAGCATCGTCGAGAGTATCGGCCGGAGTAATATTCAAACCGCTTTCGCTCAAGATTTTCTTGCCGAGTTCAACGTTGGTTCCTTCTAGACGAACGACCAAAGGATGTTTCAGCCCCACTTCTTTCGTTGCCGCGATAACACCTTCAGCGATCACATCACATTTCATGATGCCGCCGAAAATATTAACTAAGATGCCTTTTACATTTGGATCTTTAAGAATAATTTTGAAGGCCGCAGTGACCTTCTCTTTATTTGCTCCACCGCCGACATCTAAGAAATTCGCAGGAGCCTCACCTTGAAGCTGAATGATATCCATCGTCGCCATTGCGAGGCCGGCACCATTTACCATGCAGCCGATTGTTCCGTCGAGTTTGATGTAAGCAAGATCGTATTTCTTCGCTTCGATTTCCATCTCGTTCTCTTCAGTGAGATCGCGATATTCCATAATGTCAGGATGACGGAAAAGCGCATTTGAATCGAAATTCATTTTTGCATCGAGAGCGACGATATCGCCGGCCTTGGTGGCAACGAGCGGGTTGATCTCGGCCATTGAGCAGTCCGTGCCTTCGAAGGACTTATAAAGACCAATAAAAGCTTTTACCGCTTTGTTAATTGAGGCGTCGGGAATACCGATCTTGAAAGCTAATTGGCGCGCTTGAAACGGCATGAGCCCTACAACTGGATCAATGACGACGCGATGGATTTTTTCAGGAGTGTGCGCAGAGACTTCCTCAATATCCATTCCGCCTTCAGAAGATGCCATCATGGTCACGCGACCGTAGTGGCGATCGACTAAAACTGCGACGTAATATTCTTTCGCAATGTCGCAACCTTCTTCGATAAACACGAGGTTTACTTTTTTACCTTCAGGCCCAGTTTGCGGAGTCACGAGAGTCATGCCGATAATTTTTTTCGCATAATCACGAACTTCATCGAGAGACTTCGCAACTTTAACGCCGCCACCTTTACCGCGGCCACCAGCATGGATTTGAGCCTTCACAACCCAAATTTTGCCACCCAGCTCTTGAGCCGCTTTTACAGCTTCTTCTGGTGTCGTCGCTGTACGTCCCTTTAACGTTGGGACGTCATATCTTCTTAAGACTTCTTTGGCCTGATACTCATGAATATTCATCTATCTCTTCCTTTAGTATGGAATCGCGTCGAGAGCAGTTACGAGTTCTTTTACGGCATTGGTCGAATT
>JAYTDP010000051.1:0-7329 GCA_043735865.1 Bdellovibrionales bacterium | reverse complement strand
AACGACCTGGCCGAGCAAATGTCGATCGATAAAGCGACCATGGTGAAATTGATCGACCATCTTGAAAAGAAGAAATTCGTTCTCCGGCGGCCCGACAAGACCGATCGTCGGGTTAAGCACGTGGAGATTACCAAGCAAGGCAAGGCGACTTTAGGAACAGCAAGTCAGTTGAGAAAAGAACTTGAACAGCGGTTCCTGTCGGTTTTAGACGCCAATGAGCGTGCCGTTCTACTAAAAGCAATTCCAAAACTACTTTTGTCAGACAGGTAAATTCGACTTTAGAGAATCTTAAGTTGCCGTCTCGCTCGGTTGGGGACTATGCCCTTGGTATCTCATTCCTTTCAAAGGGGGCCCCACTTGAAAACCGTACTCATGCTACTCCTCGCGTCTCTGTCTTTTTTAAATTTCGCTTTTGCCGCTGAAAACCCAGTAAAAGTTCCGGCGACTTTTAAGCGCGTCTACGTCCCGGAAGGGTTTGATGACAACGACAATGTACAGTTTGTCGGCGAAGGGCTCTTCTCAAGTAGCTGCTATCGATATTCAGATACCGCGGTGACGGTGAATCACGCTGATAAGATCATCAGCATTTCGACCTCGGCTTATAAATATAATGGTATGTGCTTACAATTGGTTCTTCCTTTTGACCGAGTCGTTGACGTCGGCATCTTGAAGCAAGGCACTTACACGATTGTACAAGGCCCAAATAGCGTTCAGGTCGGCAGTATCGTCATCAAGTCATCGACTCGCGGCGAGCCGGATGACAATCTTTATGCGCCGATTTCTCAGGCCCTCTTCACCTCGAAAAGCGGCGTGAACAAAGTCACTTTGACCGGGGATTTCCCGCTCAGCTGCATGAAATTACAAAAAGTTGAAACTCACGTTTTAACCGACAGTCTCATTATTCAACCTATCAGCGAAATGGTGAATACCGGCTGCAAAGACGGGACATTCCCGTTTGAAACTGAAGTCGACCTTGGCGCGGTGAAGCCCGGCCGTTATTTGTTGCACGTTCGCTCAATGAATGGGAAATCAGTGAATTCGTTAGTGGATGTACCAACAGCTCTCTAAGGAGACAAAAATGGCTCAAATAACTCTTAAAGGTTCTGCAGTAAATACGTCAGGCACTCTTCCGGCAAACGGTTCGCAAAGTCCAGACTTCAAATTAGTCCGCACCGATTTGAGCGAAGTGAGTTTATCGAGTTTTCCCGGCAAAAAGAAAGTGCTGAACGTGTTCCCGAGCATCGACACCGCGACTTGTGCAACGTCGGTTCGCCATTTTAATAAGGATGCGACTTCACTAAGTGGCGTGGCCGTATTGAATATCGCGGCCGATCTGCCATTCGCAATGAAACGCTTTTGTGCCGCTGAAGGAATTGAAAATGCGGAAGCGCTTTCGACTTTCCGCAGTTCATTCGCCAAAGATTTTGGACTTCAGATCACGGACGGCCCGCTGAAAGGTCTTTGCTCTCGAGCAGTCATCGTTCTCGATCAAGAAAATCGAGTTCTCTACTCAGAACAAGTCGCTGAAATTGCAAATGAGCCGAATTACGAAGCGGCCTTAGCGGTTTTGAAAAAATAAATTCGGATCGGCTTCAAAAGTAGAGTGATCCTCTAAATCGGGTTCGATCTCAATCTCCTCATATACTTCTGCCGCCGCGAATTTTTCGCGGTGGAAAAAATAGTAAATCAGCGCAGATGCCGAACCGGCCACGAACCCTAAAAGATGGCTCAAGTAACTCACTTCGGGTTTATAATTTTCGGGCATAAATAAAACGAGTGCTATGCCGATCACGACCGCGAAGCGGCGATACGGCATTCGTCGTCGATCAATCAGAAAATAAAGCGTGAGCCATGCGGCACCCATCCAATAGACGACTGCCGAGATGCCGATTAACGTTGTTTGCGAGCCCAAGGTTCGCAGAACTGCATAATTGATCAGGCCGCCCATCAAGACCCCCGCGACCGGGAAAAACAAAGTGCCGAAGTAGCCGTTGAGTAGAAATGCGAGCGGTAGAAAGAGCAGCCAATTACTCATGAGATGCCCCATGTCCGCATGTGCGAACAGGGTTGTCCACAATCTCCAATACTGATGATCGACGAATACCTGCCTTGGTGTCGCCGGCATCCATACATCCGCCGAGGCCACACCGGCCAAATATAAAAAACTAAGACTCCAGAGAATGACGGCCAGAATGGATGTCACTACATAGGCTGTCTCGGACGGTTTTCTGGTCAACCAGTTTTCTTTCATCATTGGACTCATAAGCTAAGTATGGGTTCTGGGCAAATTAGCGCAAGCGACAATTTTGAGCTGTACGAAAATGACAAAATCATTCACGCAGTTAGAACGGAATTTTTTTTCAAACAGTGAGCTCAACGTCCGAACGAAATCGGCCCAATTGTTTTAAAAGATTATCCGTCAATTGCTTAAAGTCGACGGGTTTACTGACGTAGGAATCAAAGCCGGCCTGGTAACATAGCTGTCTATCATCTGTGCTCGCGTGAGCGGTCACCGCAACGATCGGCGCGCTGTATCCTCGCTTTCTTAAAAGCGAGGCGGCCGTATATCCATCCATTACCGGCATTTTGATATCCATTAAAACCAAATCATATGACTTCTCTTTTAGATGTTCGACCGCCTCTAAACCATTCGAGCGTATTTCGACATGAGCCCCTTTTGATTCAAGTAAACGTTGCATGAGAAACTGCAAATCGAGGGCGTCGTCGACCACGAGAATATTTGTTCCCGCGAGAGGTTGGCCACTATCTTGATACGACGGCTCTTTCGAGAGCTGCACAGTCTCTTCAGGCGAAATGAATTTAACGCCGGCTAAATTGCCAGTGGCGAGAGTAAATTCAAATGAGCTTCCTTCGTTTTCTATCGACTTTAAGAGGCGGATATCTCCACCAATCAGACGCGCGAGATTTCGAGACAGCGCTAAGCCAAGGCCAGAGCCCTGCACGCGCTGAACTTTTTCGTTTTCACCGCGAGTGAACGGCCGGAACAATCGTCGTTTGGCCTCGAAAGAAATGCCGATTCCGGTGTCGGTCACAACCAAGCTGAGGAGTCCAACAGAAGGATCGGCGTCGTCAAAAGAAATTTGAATTCTCAAGTCTCCTTTCTCCGTAAATTTCGCGGCATTCGTTAAGAGATTAATCAAAATCTCTCGAAATCGCGTCACGTCCGATTCAATGAACTCTGGGACTTTAGTGAGGTACTCAATCTCTAGTTTTAAACCTCGCGAGAGTATAATCGGCCGCATGAGATGAGCGATATCACTGACTTCGCGAATGAGCGACATTCGATTTTTTTCAATATAAATCTGGCCGGACTCAATTTTCGAAAGATCAAGAAGATCGTTTACGAGTGAGACGAGATACTTTCCGTTACGTAGAATCATCTGCAAATCCCGACGGGCATCCGCGTTCAGCGAAGGATTTTGGATGAGCAAATCGGCGAACCCGTTAATTGCCGCCAGCGGAGTGCGTATTTCATGGCTCGCGTTGGCGAGGAATGCGGACTTGGCTTTATTGGCGGCATGCGCCTCTTGGGCTTCGTCTTTTTCAATGTTGTGCCTCAGCGCTCGCACAACGTAGCGATTCAAATTGCGGCCGGCGAATATACCGATCGCCATGTACACCGCAATCATGACTGACATGAGCCGGTAAGTAGGATCTCCGGTAAGGGCGAGAGCAATACTCCACGGGAGCATACTCGGAATAAAAACCAGTAGCATCGCCAGCAAAGAAGAGGAGTACGCGACGACTCCACCGGCTGCCATGAGCACGACAATCGTGCAGGTGACGAGCTGTTGAGAATTCGAAGCGGAAGAAGGCATGAGGAATGCAATCGTGCCCCAGCAGAGACCCGAAACAAGCAAAAGCGATTGAACAGTTCGCAACCATATGCGGACCTCAGAGATCTTTTCAATTTTTAGTTTTGCTTTTTTCCACCGTAAACTTGCGAAGACGCGAACGAGAGCGGACGTGAAAAGAATCGCGCCCCAAATAATTAAAAATGGCCGGGGACTTAGGTGCCAACTCATATAGAGATACGAAGCGCCGTAAGTAGCAAGAGCTAACATTCCTTGTACATTTTGTTGGTAAAGCAAATCGACGCGCTCGATTTCGAGGCGGGTTTCGACGGGCAGATGTGACGAGACCTCTTTCATGCGTGCTCCCTAGTAGTAGTGAACAAACATACGGCTCAAAGTCAAAATTTCGGAGAGTTTGAACGTGGAGATCAGATTTTTTTAATCGAGTCTTACTCGCACTGTATGCCGGCTCGCATACAAGCGATGTCACCGCCATGCCAATTCATGCCGGTCCGGTTGCCGGGATTTCCGATACTTCCTACATTCCAAGCAACGGTACCTAACGGCACGTCATTCGACCAAGTGGTGTAGTTCACTTTGTGACCGCCTGTACAATTATCATTGTCCCAAGTGTCGAGTACAACTCTGCATCTGGGACGTGAGGTGGCAGCGGCTTGGCAACTCGCTAAACTCACGCTTCCACCACCTGATGGCGCCGCCGTAATAGCAACCGGTATTTTTATAGGAATGCGATCTGGCCCCATCACATTTTTCGTTGTCGAAACATCTAAAAATAAATTTCCTGAATATTGTCCGCCGATGATCTGAATGTCTCGCATCTGAATCGAATTCAATAACACTCCATCGGAATTAGTGGTGTTTGTGATAAATGGATTCGGGATAGTGGCCGTCGAGCAATCACCGGCGGTCGCAAAATTATAACGACCGATTTGTGTCGGACTTACTCCCGTTAAAAGTGTCGTGCCGGTGGCGGGGAAACTGTTGGCCCCGGCAAATAGACATTTGCAATTATTGGGGTCGCTTAGAAATTGCCCGATGATCGTACCTTGAAGTTGAGTGCGATGGAGCTGGAACTGCAAAAAATTATTTGATCTCAATTGGTTGGTTTGCATAGTGGTCATAACCATCATCAAGATGCCCATGATACCCGTCGCAATCATAATTTCGATGAGCGACATTCCATTATTTTTATTTAGAGGACGCCAAATTCCCATAGCCACTTTATCGACACTTTTTCGCTGAAACATGATAGAAATGGTCTATGAAAATCACTTTCTTAATTCTTTTTTTGATTTTGAGCGGCTGTTCGGGTCTCGACAAACTCGTCAAGTCGCCGAAGGTGGATGTGACGGATGTACGACTGAAGTCTGCTGAGGCCAAAACGGCGATTCTTGAAATTGTGATGAAGGTCACAAACCCAAACGGGATCTCGGTTACCGTCGACAAATTAAAATACGATCTGCAGGTAAATGAAAAGAGTGTAACTTCAGGTGTGTACGACCAGAAAGTGAAGGTCCCAGCAAACGATACCGTCGAAGTCGCTGTACCTTTGACCGTTGCCTATAAAGATTTATTACAGACCGCTTTGAACTTGATCACGACCAAAGGGGCACCGTATCGTGCCATTGGCAGCGTTCAAATTGGGCCGTTTAATATTCCATTCGATGAAAAAGGCACTCTTAAATTGAAAGACCTTTGAATCTTAGTTGAATGGCTGGCTTGACTAACAAACTTGTCCCGATGGCCATGATAACTAGGCTTAAAAAAAGTGTCGAATCGATGAGACCTGCCTCGACTGCGAAACCGGCCATCACGATCTCCATGGCGCCTCGAGCATTCAACGCCATGGCAATTGCGAAGCACTCTTCTCTCGCCAAACCCGCTTGCTTGGCCGAGATCCAAACCCCAATTCCTTTAGACAAAGTTGCGACAATGAAAATAACCGCGGCTTGTTTAAAATTAAATCCGCTCGAGAAATCTAGTTTCTGACCGATGGTAATGAAAAAAATCGGGGCCACGATCCATTGATTGAGGAATTTAAGTTTAGGATTGGGCAAAGTCACCCGCGGCCATAGGACGGCGACTGCGATGCCGACAAAAAATGCGAGAAGCGTGAGGTGCGAAGCCACCCATCCGGACTGCCCGGCCTTTGGCAAAAGCGGAATAAATAAAAGCCACGCTGCTAAATCACAAAGAATGGCCGTCGAGAGAATTCGATTTGCTCTCGCGGTACCGGACCATCCCAATTCTTGCATGATTTTGACAATGACCGGGACCGCCGAGACTGCCATTGCGATTCCGAGAATCAAAGACATCTGCGTTGACGCAAACAAAGTGGGAAATATATAGGGAAGCACAGCCCCGCAACCGAACGGCAGAATAAAAGCGCCCAGCCATAATCCGAAAGTGACTTTGGTCTCACGAAAAAGTGTGCGCGGATTGAACTCCCAACTGGAGATAAAAAGAAAAAGTGCGGCGGCGACCGGGGCGACCGAGCTTAGAGAAACTTGCGGACCCAAGAGCGCGCCGATCGCGATGCAAATGATTAGAGGCATATGCGTCTATAGCGCCTTATTTTACCACCGGCAAACTGTTAAGCGACTCTGCATAAAGAGCGAACCTCATCGATCGGCTTTTCGAGCATTTCATTTAACCTGAGACCCAATAGAAATTGAGCCCGTTTTCCTCGCTCGTAACCTTCCGCAACTCCTTTGAGTGCAGTCACCGCACGGAGAGGTTCGCTTTTTAGAAGATGTAAAAGTCCGCCGGTGATAAGCAAAGCACTTACCGGACTTTGCAGTTGTGCGACCGAGAAGGCTTGGACTGCCAGTTCATCTTCCACACTTATTCCGTAACCTAAAAGCGTGTGCCAAAGATCATGATCTTGGTACATCCGTAAATTCAGATAATCGAAATCGTTTGCCGGATCGAATTTTGGAAAAAGCTCGGGCCGTAATCCGTTCTCGTGCATGTGATGGTAATAGAGACGACCAAAACTTTTTTCAGGATATTGAGATAACTCTTCTAATGACGGAAGTTCACCTACGTATTTCTGTCGATACAAATTCGCAAACTTTTCATCGCTGTAAATTCTCTCAAGAATTTTCACCGCTAACGGTTCTGTGCGATGCTTCGATACAATCTCGATAGCCTTGAAAATCAGGTCCGTCCGCCCTGGATTTTGTACTAATTTGAAAAATAACCGAGTAATTCTGGCACGGTCGAGGACGTTCATTGTTTTCTCCTATTCGGTTGGCTTGCTAACTATCTTACCAAGTGGGATAAAGGGATGAAATTCGCATTCGCCCTTTAAAGGAGTCGAACCCGTGAAACCACTGGATTTACACACAAAAAAGCCGCAGCAAAGCCGATCACGCGGCCTGGTAGATGCCATTTTAGAAGCAACTGTTCGCATTTTACCAAAGACCGGAAGCCGACAAATTACGACGAGAAAAATCGCTGAAATTGCTGGAGTCAGCATCGGATCTTTGTA
>JAYTDP010000050.1:0-7320 GCA_043735865.1 Bdellovibrionales bacterium | reverse complement strand
GTCAGCGCATCGAGCGCCATAAGTTCACCAAGCTCGAGGAAGTCGGCGACTCGGCCCGCTTTTTCTAATTCGCTATTTTTTAAATTCGGTTCGCCGGCCACTTTTACGTTCTGCCAGTACTCCTGACGAAGTGCTTGTATTTGACTGATCGCCTCTTTCAAACCTTTATCGTTGCGGGCCATTCCGACTTTCTCCCACATGATGTGTCCGAGAGAACGATGGAAATCGTCTACCGTTCGTGAACCATTTATCGAGAGGAGATGGTCAAGGCGGCCGAAAGCTTCTTGTTTGCTCGCTTTGAAAGCATCATGATCAGTTGTCACCTTATCTAGTTTTGTCGAAGCTAAATAATTTCCGAGAGTATACGGAATAACAAAGTACCCGTCGCCCAATCCTTGCATGAGCGCAGAAGCGCCTAAGCGATTGGCACCATGATCAGAAAAATTGGCTTCGCCGAGAACATGAAGACCAGGGATTGTACTCATCAAATTGTAATCGACCCACAGGCCGCCCATTGTGTAATGGACTGCCGGGTAAATTCGCATCGGCTGTTTGTAAGGATTCTCTCCCGCGATCTTTTCGTACATTTGGAAAAGGTTGCCGTATTTTTCACTGACAGCTTGTTCACCCAATCGCTTAATCGCATCTCTGAAATCGAGATAAACAGAAAGTCCTGTCGGACCCACTCCACGCCCTTCATCCACGCGGTATTTCGCCTGCCGTGATGCCACGTCTCGCGGAGCCAAATTGCCGTAGCTCGGATACACTCGCTCGAGATAATAATCTCTTTGATCATCTGGGATTTCGTTCGGATGGCGTTTGTCGCCTTTTTCTTTCGGCACCCACACGCGTCCATCGTTACGAAGCGACTCTGACATCAATGTCAATTTCGATTGGTAATCACCCGAAACCGGAATACATGTCGGATGAATTTGAGTGAAGCAAGGGTTGGCGAATGCTGCGCCTTTTTTGTGTGCGCGCCATGATGCCGTCACATTGCAATTTTTAGCATTTGTTGAGAGGAAGTAGGCGTTGCCGTAACCTCCGGTTGCCAAAACAACTGCGTCTGCTGCGTAAGATTCAATTTCACCGGTAATCAAGTTTCTCACGGTGATTCCGCGAGCAACACCGTTGATAGTAACAAGATCAAGCATTTCCCGGCGTGCATAGAGCTTCACTTGACCGGCAGAAACCTGTCGCATCATCGTTGAATACGCACCGAGAAGTAGCTGCTGGCCCGTCTGGCCGCGAGCATAGAAAGTTCGCGAAACTTGTGCTCCACCAAAAGAGCGATTTGCTAAAGTTCCGCCGTATTCACGCGCGAAAGGAACACCGAGTGCCACGCACTGGTCGATAATCGAAGTAGAGATTTGTGCCAACCGATAGACATTGGATTCTCGCGCACGGAAATCTCCGCCCTTGATCGTGTCATAAAATAGGCGATAAACCGAATCTCCATCGTTCTGATAATTTTTCGCTGCATTGATGCCGCCTTGAGCGGCGATCGAATGCGATCGGCGTGGAGAATCGAGAATTGTAAATGCGCTGACATTGTAGCCGAGCTCTGCGAGCGAGGCGGCAGCCGAAGCGCCAGCCAATCCCGTTCCGACAACTATCACGCTAAACTTTCGTTTATTCGCCGGATTTACCAGCTTCATGTCGAAGCGATGTTTATCCCAACTCTCTTGAATCGGACCGGTAGGTGATTTCGAATCTAAGCGAGCCATACTTATCCTTTGTAGATGAACATGATGTAGAGAGGTTGAATGGCAAATCCGATTCCGATGAAAAGCCCATAAGCTACCGACGCGATTTTAAATTTCGGCGTGTACTGCGGATGGTTGAGTCCCAAGGTTTGCAGGCTTGAATAAAATCCGTGACTCAAGTGGTAGCCGAGAATGATGACCGAGAAGACATACCAGGCGACGAGGCCCGGCTCATGAAACTCCTCGTAAACAAGCTTGAATAAATCGCGAACTGTCTCAGAACCATAAGTGACTGTGTATTCGGGACCGAATTTAAAAGTAAGGATATGAGTGATCACATAAATTAAAATGACGATTCCCTGCCAAGCCATCGTTCGTTGGGTCCACGTCGTACGCTTCGCTCCCGAAGGCAATTTCGCATAACCTTGCGGTCGAGCTTGATAGTTTTTCCAGCTCAACAAAAGCCCTTCATAGGCGTGAAGCAAAAAGATAGCGATGAGGCCCGCTTCGGCAATATAAATGAGCGGATTCGAAGTCAGCTTATGAGAGTACATATTGTATGTTTCAGGCCCGACAAATAGAAGAAAGTTGCCGATGACATGGGTAAGAACGAAGAGGCAGAGGCCAAGACCCGCCAGGGCCATGAGCTGCTTTCGGCCAACAGTTGAACGAAAGTATCCGGCGGCGGTTGTCATAGATGATTCCTTTATAAGTGCATAATTAAACTACTTCTCAGCCAGGGCATTTGCAATTTGTTTCCCCCTTGCATATAAGTTCAGGTGATCCAATTTCGACTTTGACCGAGGTAAAAATGAAAATCGCAGTTTGCGTGAAACAAGTTCCTGACACTGAAACAAAAATCAAATTGGCGGCGGACGGCGGCCAGATTGACACAGCGGGCATAAAATGGGTGATGAACCCTTATGACGAAAATGCGGTCGAAGAATCTTTGAAGATTCGCGAAGCAAATGCTGGTTCAACTGTTTTTGTTGTGACTGTCGGTCCGAAGGCTCGAGCCGCAGAGGTTTTGCGAACATCTCTCGCCATGGGCGCCGACGAAGGCATTGTGATCGATAGTCCCGATTTCTTGGACAACGATCTCGTCGCTCGAGCATTAGCCGAAGCGCTTAAAAAAGAAGGTCCATTTGATTTAATCCTGACCGGCAAACTTGCCATTGATGATAATTCGGCAGCCGTTTCACAGATGGTGGCAGAACATCTTTCTATTCCACACATCACAGTTGTATCCAAGGCGACTTTGAATGCAAATACGCTAACGGTAGAACGAGAAGTAGAAGGCGGGACACGAGAAATTTTTGAACTGCCATTGCCAGCGCTGATCGCCGCTAACAAAGGTTTAAATACTCCTCGTTACGCAAGCCTACCGGGAATTATGAAAGCCAAGAAAAAAGTTTTGAAAGAGTACGATCTCGCAGGCCTCGGCGTTGATGCGGGTAAAGCGAAAGTGAAATATTCAAACTTTAAACTTCCTGCTGAAAAGCCGCCGATTAAAATGATTAGCGGAGATGCGAAAACTCAAGCGAAAGAATTGGCCCGTCTACTTCGTGAAGAAGCGAAAGTACTATAGGAGATCACATGTCTAAAGTTATCGTCTTTGCCGAACTTCACGGCGAAAAAGTGAAAAAGGGTACTTTCGAGCTATTAACGGCCGCACGTGCCGGCGGAAGCGACATTTCAGTTTTGGCATTCGGATCGAATGCCGAAAAAATCGCGGATCAACTGAAAGGCTGGGGAGTAAAAGAACTTCTTGCGGCCAGCGATGAGCGCCTCAACCAATACAATCCTGAACTATTCACTCAAGTCGTCTCGTCAGTTATTCAAAGCGAAAAACCATATTTGCTTTTGGCGTCAGCCTCAATGCTTGCGCGCGATCTTTTCCCTCGTGCGGCTGCGAAAACAAATTCAGGTTTAGCGAGCGATTGCAGTGAACTCAAAATCTCGGCGTCGGGAGTAGAAGTTCGCAAACCGCTTTATTCGGGTAAAGTGACTGCCTCGGTCGAATTTCAAAATTGCGATACGCGTATTGTTCTTATGCGCGCAAACCAAATTTCAGTTGCCGTAGCGGATTCTACCGGCGCGCCCGCGGTTAAGAAAATAGCGGTCTCACCAGTTGATGTAAAAACCAAAGTCAAAGAAGTGGCTAGAGGCACTTCTGAAAAACTTGATCTGACTGAAGCCAATATTATTATTTCGGGCGGCCGGGGAATGAAGGCTGCCGAGCACTTTAAACTACTTGAGGATATGGCGAGTGAGATCGGCGCAACCGTCGGCGCTTCACGTGCTGTGGTCGATTCCGGCTGGGTTCCTCACGGAATGCAAGTGGGCCAAACGGGCAAGACTGTCGCACCATCGCTTTATATAGCAGCCGGGATTTCTGGTGCAATTCAACATTTGGCCGGAATGAGTGGAAGCAAAGTTATCGTCGCGATAAACAAAGATCCGGATGCCCCGATTTTCCAAAAGGCGACCTATGGAATTGTCGGCGATGTGTTTGAGGTCTTGCCGGCTTTAACGGAAGAGCTAAAAGCGCTCATGCATCACTAACCTGTGTGGAAAGCGCGCTTCATATTTTTCGTATACCTTTTTTTATTCTCGACCTGGAGAAAGCGCCTGATTATGCATTCGGCGACCCAGGAACTCATTGATAAAAAACGACCGGTTGTTCTGGCCCACTGGCATGGCGACGAACTCGCACTTACATACCTGGTTTCGAAATTACGATTAGCGACGATGACCTCCACAAGTGGCGACGGCCAAATTATGGATTATGTCATTCGAAAACTCGGTGGAAAAACAACGAAAGGATCAAGTACTCGCGGCGCGGTCGGCGCTCTTATAGGCTTGGTCAAACATTGTAAAAGTGGGCGCCCGGTCTCGATGGCCGTTGACGGACCGAAGGGTCCTTATCACAAAGTGAAGCCCGGAGCCTTTGAGCTCTCGAAATTGTGTGCTGCTGCCGTAGTTCCTGTGGGGGTTTCGGTTTCTTCCGCGCATACGTTCGAAAAATCCTGGAACAAAACGTTTTTGCCGTTTCCTTTCGCACGAGTGGAAATTTATTTTGGCGAGCCGTTTCCTCCGCTCGGCAAAGATGACGATGCAAAGTCACTAGACCTAGCCAAACGTCTAACTGACTCGATTAACAACGCGGGTGTACAAGCCGCCAAATCCATTGCGGCCAAATAGAGCCGATGTTAGCGTTTTAAGAGAGCTTTTTGAATTTCTGAAAGGGCGCAACATGATTCGCTTTTCCTCTATTTTTGTTGGACTACTATTGATCTCTTTCGGTGCTTCGGCACAAGTCGTAGCTACGGTTGGGAATACGAAAATCACTGCAAAAGATTTTAAGACAAAATACGACTTCATTAAAAAGAAAGCCGACAATCCGCCACCGCCGGAAATCTTTCTCGAAGACATGGTGAAGTTCGAGATGGGCGTTCAAGAAGCCGAGAAACGTAATTTGCAGAATGATCCTGAAGTAAAGGATGGCATCCGCCAGGTCCTTTACAAATATTTGGTTGAAAACGAAATCGGCGCCAAAGTTGAAGCGATAAAAGTCAACGAGAACGAAATGCGCGATGCTTACGCAAAAAATCCGCAAATCCGAATCGCACATATTTTGATTATGTTCCCGGCGAAAGCGACCGAGCAGCAAAAAGCGATGGCGAAAACCCGTGCGGACGAACTTTTAAAAGAAGTGAAGGCGAGCAAGCGTCCATTTGAAGAATTGGTTAAGCTTTACTCTGACGACGACGTTTCGAAAATGAATGGCGGAGATCTAGGTTATGTGTCTCGCATGACAGTCGTACCGCAAGTTTATGATGCCGTTTCTGGATTAAAAACGGGAGAAATTACCGGCCCAGTTAAAACCCAGTTTGGTTATCAGATATTAAGGGTGACCGGCCGTCTCTCCTATCAGGATTCCGACAAGAGTCAGCTACGTGCGGCCGTCTTCGATCAAAAGCGCAAAGTTATTTTCGATCAGTTTTTTAGCCAACTCCGGTCGAAATATAAAGTGTCGAAAGACGAAGGCGCTTTGAAAAATCTCAAGTAATGGGGTCCGCATCTAATTCACTTAAAGTTGGGCTGGCGGGATTCCTGCTCTTTGCTAGCCTCTTTACTCCTTCATGTAACCGAATGTTTGGTAGCCGCAGCCTGAACCGGACCGTTGTTCGCGTAAACGATAAAGAGCTCTCGGCTGAAGATTTTGCGCAGGATTTAGCCAACCGCCTTAAAGGTTTTAACTCTCTATCGGCTAAAGATGTCGGAGTTATCAATCAGGCCAAAGATGCCGTCGTTCAAGATTTCATTGTAAAAGTTTTGACTCAAGAATGGGCGCAGAAAAATCAACTCTTCGTTCGTCGCGAGCAGCTGGATGCTGAAGTCGAGCGGACTCGTAAAAGTTATCCCGACGATTCTTCTTTTCGAAAAGCAGTTTCTGAGGCGGGTATGGCTTTTGAGGATTGGGAGGAGCGCCTTCGACAAATGCTTCTCGAGCGCATGGTCATCGAGAAGCTTCGCAGCTCGATTGAGAAATCGACCGACGCCGAACTTCAAGCTTATTACCAAGCTCACAAATCAGACTTTCAGCAACCTGCTCAATCTAAGTTGAGACAGATTGTGACTCGATCCGAAGAGTCGGCTAAAAAAATCCAGGACGAGCTGCGACGTGGACGAAGTTTTGCGGAACTCGCTCAAAAGTTTTCTATAGGCCCCGAAGCTCCCCAGGGCGGCGATGTAGGGTGGGTGGAAAAGGGCACACTCGACGTCTTCGATCAGGCGATGAAGCTCGGCGTAGGGCAACGGAGCAACGTTTTAAAGAGTTCCTTTGGCTTTCACCTAATTGAGACCACTGCCCGCCGTCCCGCGAAGACTTTGACACTCCAAGAGGTTGAAAATCAAATTAGTCGCACTATATTGCGGGAGAAAGAGCAAGCGCTCTATTCGAAATGGCTCGAGGAGCAGGTTTTGAAAGCGAAAGTTTTCAAAGACGAAGAATTTCTCAAGCAAATGCGCGTTCAAACGCGAGGTACCTAATGACCTACAGAAAAATTGCGGCCTTAGTAATAGCGATGGCGATTCCGTGCGCCGCCTACTCCGTCGAGCCTCAAAACAAGCCGAAATCTGCGCCTAAGCCTGCTGAAAAACCGAAAACTTTAAAAGCGATCCCGGCCACGGCGAAATCGGTAAAAAACGAGGATTTGATTTCGAATCCGACGCCTTCACCTACCGGTAAGGGCAGCGTCGTAGAAAAAATCGTCGCAATTGTAAATAATGATCTGGTTTTACTTTCCGATCTCAACGATTTTGCTGCAAAACTAAAATCCAACGGTCTCGTTGATGACGCTCTCCTTGATTTCTACGACCGAAAAAAACTTCTCGAGTCTCAAGACACTCGTATTCAATTTCTAGTCGATGAGAAAGTTCTTGATACAGAAGTTGCACGACTGGGGATTCAAGCTCCCATAGAAAAAGTCGAAGGTGAAATCCGCAGCATTCTCAACACTCGCGGTGTCACACGCGAACAGCTCAAGCAGACTTTGGCTAAACGCGGAGTGAAGTTTTCCGACTATCAGGATTTTATCAAAACCGGAAT